>DATGSA010000220.1:0-2962 GCA_035303085.1 Flavobacteriaceae bacterium | reverse complement strand
TAAATATTTATTCAGGCACTAAAGATTCTATTACTCCAGGTGTGGGAATTCCGCAAGGTCCAGCAGCTTCTTTCTTTTTTGCAAATGTTTTTTTAAACGATTTAGATTATCTGATTAGTCAAAACGGTTATACCTATTATCGTTATATGGATGATATACGAATTTATGAGGAAACGGAGGAAAAATTAACAGAAGCATTGGTTTTAATCGATAATTATTTAAAAGGCAATGCTTTAGCTTTAAACATCAAAAAAACTTCTATAGAAGAAATTGGCGAAGATAGAGAAAAAGAGAAAGTACCTTTACTTGCAGGATATGAAACAAAGGTGGAAGAGGAAGCACAGGAAAAAATGGTTTATTTAAATGAACAAAATCCTGAGAATGGTCAAACGACAATGTACATTATTCAATCCATTAAAGGCAAGAAGCTTATTGATTATTGTAAAAAGGAGATAAAAGAAGTAGAAGATTATCTTTTGGATAAATTTAAAGATTTAGGAAAAGAGGATTTTAAAGTAAAAACTTTGGTAAATGATGAAGAATTAAAAAAGGAAATTACGCATATTGCTTATAGATGGCGTAATGCAAATTCCATTTTAAAGACGGAGGGCGAGCCCGTACTAAATGAATCGCTCATTCCTATTTGGTTGTTTTGTACAGAGCATTTTTTCTGGAGAGCAAATCACTTTTGTTGGAATTTAAACCAATATGGTGCAAACAATTTTATAGCAGAAAAATTAAATGCCTTAATTCCCAAGTTTAAAAATTTCGAATGGGTGCGTTATCAGATTTTATCCAATATGGCAAATGTGCAAAACTTCAATTCTGCTGAATTAAGAAAAATATTTCGAAAGGCAAAAGAAGAATCCTCAGCTCTAGTTCGTATTGGATATTATATGATTTTGCTTAAACATTTAAATTCAGATCATCAACTTTTTGCATCCCTTCGCCAAGCAATTAAGGATGATAAGGAAGCTTATATAAAAAATCGTTTGTCCAATTTTATTTCAAGACAAACAGACATTGCCAAAAATGATCAAATTAAATATTGGTTTGGATTATGAATTTTAAGGAAATAGAAAATATGGAACATCAAGCTTCATCGATTGAGAGCGAAGTAAGTGAATACCAAAAGGAAATTATTGCTGATTATCTTGAAAAAGAAAATAAAAAATCAAGTGCAAAAGAAAATCCTTTTGTTTATTTCTATGAAGATATTATTGAAAATCCAATAGCATATGATTTTGAAAAAGGCTTAGGGCTTGTTTATTATAAAAACGCATCTGCTGACGCTTTAACTTGTATAAATATTTGTGATGATTTTTACAGATTATCCTCATGGATTATAAATGGCTGGTTGCAAAATGCTTTAAAATTTATCGATAATATTGTTTTGCATTACATTCAAGAGGTACTTAAGGAAATTCCCAAAAAATATCCCAATGCGGGCGTAGAAAAATCACGCTATAAGCAATTAAGTGAAAAAACAGAGAATGAACTTCGTATAATTGGTATCATATTAGAAGAGTTATATGATTTACGCAATCATTTAGAACATAGAACAAGAATTTTTAGTGATGGCAGGCAAGAAATCCTAAGACCGCAATATAATAAAGTCCGCAGAACAGTGGTTAAGAAATACCCTCATGTTTTAAAAGCTCTATTGAAGATTTATAAAGAATTACCCGATTAATTTTTATAAAAATTAATTAATTCCTTAGATTCAACACTTATACTAATCAAACTTAACGAAAAGATTACTTTGACAATTCATAGGATAAAAAAAGAACACTGAACCGCTAACAAGGTGTTGCCCAAAGCGGGGCTGAAAGGCTTCGATTGGATATTTGTACAAAGTTCAACTTTCGTTCTCCGAATTAAATTTTAATGCTAAAATGCCGCCTTCGGCAAGCCGTGGAAACGTTCAATAAGTAGTTATTTTTTATTATTTCTAATGAAAAAACAATCAAAACTTGTTAACTTTACGGAAAAGTAGTATGTTTATGGAAAATGTAAAAAACGTTGATTTATAGCGGATATGAGACAAGATTATGTTGTATACCCGCTATAAAGTAGCGGATATAAGTAAGTTATAGGGCATTTTAAGACGACATCGCAAATGAAACAAATTACGACACTAACGGTTTTACTTTTCTTTACTGTTTTAGCATTTGGACAAGACTTTAAATATGTTAACACAGAGACACTGAACATTAGAGAAAGTGCAGGAAAACAATACAAGGTTGTTGGAAAAGTTAATAAAGGCGACAAGGTTACAACCATATCAGAAAGCAACGGTTGGACAGAGATTGAAACCGAAAATGGAACAAAAGGTTTTGTGGCAACAAAATATTTAACCGACACTCAAAGCGAACGTAGCGACAACGATAAGAAAGAAAGTTCTTGGTTAAGTATTTTGATAGTTCTTGGTATCTTAGGTTATGCAGGTTACAAAGTAAAAAATTTCTTTTCTGGTTTGTTTGGAGGAGGAAGTTCATCGGGGACAAGCTCATCAAGAAAACCAGCTTCAAAATCATATAGTCAGCCTAAGCAAACAGACACTTTTCACTTATCCATCAAAGACGGAGTTGTGAATTTAGGCAAAGAAAGAAGCACAATGCGACAGCCTGTTTTCAACTACTTTGACAAAGCAATAGATTGCGACCTTGAAGACCCAAAAGATGAACGCTCCCGATTCCTTGTAGTTACAACAAAAGGAGAGGTAATACTTTGCCGATTAAAAAGCACAGGTAAAGATTTTGTGTTCCGACCATTTGTTTCATACGGAAGTGCATACAAGGCTCGTTTTGCAGACAGCAATTCGTTCATTTTCACGACCGAAAAGGGAACATTCAAAGGATATTTCAATAGCACAAGAAAAGATAAACTTTCTTAATCAATAAGACCAAACATTTTTGTCATTGCAAACAGACTATATCAAAATATTACTTGACTTCAAATC
>DATGSA010000219.1:0-6845 GCA_035303085.1 Flavobacteriaceae bacterium | reverse complement strand
AAAACAACCGGTTGACACAAAGATTCCTTTAGCCGTATTGGTCAATGCACATTCTGCTTCTGCCAGTGAAATTGTATCGGGCAGTATTCAAGACTTAGATCGCGGGGTCGTTATCGGTGCACAGAGTTTTGGAAAAGGATTGGTTCAACGCGTGCGATCTTTAAAATATGGTTCTCAAATGAAATTGACCATTTCCAGATATTTCACGCCAAGCGGTCGCGGGATTCAAGCTATAGATTACGGACATCGAGATGAAGAAGGCAATCCTATCCGCGCTAAAACCGAAGACAGAAAAGCTTTTAAAACTAAAAATGGAAGAACTGTTTTTGACGGTGGAGGAATTACGCCGGATATTGAGTTAGCATCTTCCGATGTTAGCGGAATCACCCAAGCGCTTCTCAATCAAAATGCCATTTTTGATTTTGCTACAGATTATTATTATTCCCATGAACTCCAAAATGCCGAGGATTTTAAACTCACTTCCTCCGATTTTAAAGATTTTAAAAAATACTTGGCAGACATCGATTTTCAATACCAAACCCAAATGGAAAAAGATTTTAAAGAAGCATTTGACAATGGTATTGAAGATGAACTCAAAGACAGGATTAAACCTAAATACGAATCTTTTATGAAAGAAATCAATCAGTTAAAAGCTGCCGAAGTGGACAGACATAAAGTTCAAATAGAGCAACAGTTAACCGATGAAATTCTCAAGCGTTATTTTTATGAAACCGGGTATTACGATTATGCTTTAAATCACAATCCGGAAGTTCTGGAAGCCGTTAAGATTCTAAACGATTCGAAAAAATATGAAAATATATTGACTGGGAAGGAGAGCTAATTTTTTTTGAAATTATAAAGTGGATATGATTGTCAGTTGAGGAATCGCTAAAATATTTAAACCCTTAAGTGGATGGCGTTTTCTCAAGGACGTCAACCACATCAAGAGTTTATGGTTCTTAGTCTTCTTAGGGAGAATTTACAAAGAAGTAGACAGCTTCACTTGGAGACGAAAACACCCCGCCCGCCTGAGGCAGGCACCCTCCGCCGCGGCGGAGGGAATTTTGCTTGGCTCTTTTTACAACTCTAATAAACTGATAACCTCGTTATTATAAATACGTCAATGGCAGTTTTTTGGAGCGCAGTAAAAAATAATTTTGTCGCGTCTGCCATCAATTCAACCAAAATAGTATCCGGCAGGTATCAAAAACAGATTTAAGCAGTGAATTCTCTTATTTTCCTTTTGTAATCGCTTATCTTTGCGTCTCAAAAATCAGACATGTATAAAATATTTCTTTTTATTTTAGGATTGACAATTATATCTTGTCAAAACAACAAAAGTCAATCTGCTGAGAACGGCTTGACCGCTCAAGTCAAAAACATAGATGACGGGACTGCTGTTTACATTTCAGAATATGGGGAAGGAAACAGGATTGTAGCCTTAGACACGCTTGAAATTGAGAACGAGCAATTCGTCTTTGAATTTCCCGACAGAGATTATCAAACTTTAAACAGTATTCATGTAGAGGGCGTAGAAGGTTTAATTTATTTCATCAATGAAGAGGAACCGATAGAATTAACTATTCTGCAGGAGGATAATTTTTTACTCAGCGAACCCAATATTAAAGCCGGAGAAGGAAATACTTTATTCATGGAATATATGGCTTTCTTAAACGATAAAGAGATGGAAAAACATCAATTGTCTGAGGAATATTCTCAAGAAGAGCTTCAGGATCCGGAAATTCGAAGCACTTTACAAGAAAAAGAAAGAAAACTCGATCAAGAAATTACAGCTTATCGCAGAAAAGCTATAAAAGAGCATCCAAATACTTTGGCTTCCGCTTATATCCTTGCTGATTTATTAACTTCCCGTGCAGTTTCTCCATCCAAATTGGAAGAAATATACGCCAGTCTTTCCGAGGATATCCAACAGACCTTTATCGGTCAGGAATTAGGTCAAGTTATCACCCCTTCCAAAGGCGTTAAAATTGGGGATACAGCTCCTGATTTTACCGCAAGGAATCCGGAAGGAACGCCGGTTTCTTTGGAAGAAATTCTCGATAAAGCAGGCGATTATACTTTGGTTGAATTTTGGGCTTCTTGGTGTCCAAACTGTCAAGCAGAAATGCCGCATTTGGTGAAAGTTTATCAAGAATATCACGAAAAAGGATTAAATATCGTAGGTATTTCCATCGACAATGATAAAACAGCTTGGGAAAATGCCATCGACGAATTTGGTATGGAATGGACGCAAATATCTAATCTTAATGAATGGCAAGATCCAATTGTGCGAGAATATGGCGTTCAATCTATTCCCAGCAATTATTTACTGGATGAAAACGGGGAAGTCATTGCAATTAATTTAAACAGTGAGGCGCTTAAAGCCCAACTACAAGACCTTTTGGATTAAAGGAACGATTAAAACTTCGGTTGTAAAACAATACAACTTTAGAAATTTCAAATGATATTTTTTAAATTTTGAAAAGACAGGTTGTTCGTAAACTGTGAGAGATAAACAGCTTAAGCCGTCAAAACGGTATTGGAATTAACAATACTTTAGTTGGCAATCATTTTAAAGAGCGATGAATTCCTTAACTTTGCAGATTGATAAATTCAGATTATTATGCGTAAATTATTAATAGTATTAACCGGAGTTCTTTTGACAGTAGCTTCTTGCCAAACACAAGAAAGTAAGGGGGACTATGTGCTAACTGCAGAAATTCCCGGCGTTGAAGATGGCACTTCGGTATATCTTTCCGAAATGACAAAGGGCAATAAACCTATCGCTTTAGACACCGCCGAAGTCGTACAAGGAAAAGCGGAATTACAGTTACCTAAGGTTGATTTTCAAACATTAAACATACTCACCGTTGAGGGGGTAAACGGCAATGTGCTTATAATTAATGAGAACCAACCTATAACTGCAGAAGTTAACATAGCTGACATGCGCAGATCTCCGGTAGAAGGCGGAGAGGGCAATGCACTTTTTCAGGAGTATTATGAACTTCTGGGCAATGCCAATGAAAAGATCATCGGCGTAACTGATGGTTTATCTCAAGAAGAACTTCAGGATCCCACTACACAAGCTCAGGTTCGACAGTTACAGCAACAATTACAAAAAGAGAATAGTGAGTTTCGTAAAAAAGCGATTGCTGAAAATCCAGATCAGTTTGCCAGTATTTTAATGTTTACCGATATGTTGCGCAGTCAACAAGTGTCTCATGCAGAAATGAAAAAGCTTTATGATGATTTATCTGAAGAGGTGCGAAACACTTATATCGGAAAAGAAATTGGAAATCAGTTGTCAAAATCAGCTGCAGTGGCAATAGGAAGTAAAGCGCCTTCGTTTACCGCTAAAACCCCTGAAGGGGAAGATTTAGCTCTTGAAGATGCGCTTGGGAAATACACTTTGCTCGATTTCTGGGCAGCTTGGTGCTTGCCTTGTAGAAAAGAAAACCCCAACATTGTCAATGTTTACCACGAATATAAAGACAGAGGCTTTACAGTCCTTGGTGTTTCTTTGGATAAAGACAGACAAAAATGGCTCGATGCTATAGAGAAAGATGGGTTAGAATGGAATCAGGTTTCTAACTTGCAGTTTTGGCAAGACCCTATCGCTAAAGAATATAACATCAAAGCGATTCCACAGAGTTTTCTTTTAGATGAAAATGGAACGATTATCGCTCAGAATTTAAGAGGACCAGCGCTTCGAAATAAAATAGAAGAGCTTCTTGGAGATCAATAACCTTTGGTGATTAGATTCTTTGAATCGACAGTAAAACCTATTATAATTTTAAAAACTTCCCAAGTATCGTTGTTTTCTTGGGAAGTTTTTTTATCTCAAAAAACAAATAATTGCTAAGCTGAAGTAATTCTCTATATTTGTTCTACCAACTTAATTTCTAAATATGCGTAGTCTTTATCTCCTTTTTATCAGCCTCCTTTTTATTTCTTGTAATTTAAGTAACAGGTCAACTCTACAAGCTAAATTTGAAAAAGTTGAAGAAGGAACTCCGATTTTTATCGGCGAACCGCAGGAAGGGCATCAAATCAAAATAATAGATACCGCAACAGTTAAAAATGGAAAAATCGCCGTTGATCTACCCGAAGTGGAAACTGAAAAACTCAGTGTTTTGACTATCGGTAAACCCAAAGGAAAAGAAAAGATTTATTTTATCAACAACAACAGACCTGTTAAACTCACAGTGTACAGCGATAGCCTTCTCAGTTCTCGTATTGTAGGAGGAGGAAAAAACACACTGCTACAAGAATATAGGGCAAAGATAAATGAAGGGGAACGGGAATTGAGGAAAATGAAAGAAAATTATACGGCGGAAGAATTGCGCACCGCCAGAGCAAAAAATCAACTCAAAATAAAACGGGTAGAATTAGACAATAGAAATACAGCGTACAGACGTGCATTTCTGGAGCAGCAAACAGAAAGCTTGGTAAGCTTACTTGTTTATGCGGATTTAATTCAAACCCAAACAGTTTCCGTCAATGAGATGCGTCGCATTTATAATAGCTTATCACCGGAACTTCGAGAAACGGGATTCGGCAAACAATTGGGTATAGATTATACCAATACCGACCCACTTGCCATCGGAAATATCGCTCCCTCTTTTAGCGCTCCCACTCCAGAAGGAAATGAATTGGCTTTAGAAGACACTTTGGATAAATACACCTTGGTAGATTTCTGGGCCGCTTGGTGCAGACCGTGTAGAATTGAAAATCCAAACTTGGTAAGAGTTTACAACAAATACCACGACAAAGGGTTTAATATTCTTGGCGTATCCTTGGATCGCAATAAACGAAGCTGGATAAGAGCAATCGAACAAGATGGATTGGTGTGGGATCAAATCTCTAACCTCAACTCGTGGAATGATCCGATAGCCAAACAATATAAAATTAGATCAATCCCGGCTAGTATTTTGTTGGATGGAGAAGGCAGAATTATTGCTAAAAATTTACGGGGTATTCGCTTAGAACGGAAAATTGAAGAGTTGTTGGGAGAGTGAGAGATTGGAGGTGGTAGGTGGTAGGTTTCAAAAATAAATCTCGATAACTCGATGACTCATTACGGTTTTCGGGTTGAAGATTGGAGATTGGAGATTGAAGATTGAAGATTGGAGATTGAAGATTGAAGATTGAAGATTGAAGATTGAAGATTGAAGATTGAAGATTGAAGATTGAAGATTGGAGATTGGAGATTGGAGATTGGAGATTGGAGATTGGAGATTGAGGATTGAGGATTGAGGATTGAGGATTGAGGATTTGATGAAATTTCAAAAATATCTCGCGAATTAAAACCTAATTTTATCTAAATTTGAGGTAGTAATAAAACAGAACTTAGCGTAACGAATTTTTAAACTTTTCTCTTTTTAGCAATAAAGCAAAACATTGAATTTTTTATAATAAACCAACCAAATCATGACAAATAGAAGTGTTCTTCCAATTATAACAATCTTACTGCTCTTTTTGACGTTGATTTCTTGTAAATACAACAAGGTGAAATCCGACGAGGAAAGCGATGGGCTAACAAAGAATGAACGTTCTTCGTTAGCCGATTCCAAAATCGCAAAACTCTTCACCGAAAATGAAGATAAATACCCACAATCGGATTTAAAGCTATTGGAAAATAAAGATTTCAAGGAAAGATTAAAACTGCTCACAGGCGATGATTATGATGAAATAATGGAGAATTTCGACACAGAAACGCCGATTGTTTCCGACAATGAGGTGTATAAATTCACCGGGTGTAAAGCACATAACTGTCCGAGCTTCTTAACCACTGTTTTGTACGACGCTAAAACAGATAATATGAATGTTGTTGTCAGTAAACTTGGTAAAGTGAAGATTTATGAGGAAGACGGTAAGATTACGACTACAAAGGCCTTGAGGGTGAAGTGAGGTGGCAGGTGGTAGGTCGTAGGTGGTAGGAATCAATCTCGCTAACTCGTAATTCGCCAACTCGTTAACCAATTTCGGGTTTCGGGTTGGCGGGTTGCGGGTTTCGGGTTGCGAAGTGCGGGTTGCAGTGAAATAGAACGCGCATTTCGACTTCGCTCAATGTAGCAAATGACGCGGATTTTGTGGGTTTACGCGGATAAATATTTGACTCTTAACACAAACGATTAAGGAGTTCAACTCACAATTCACAATTCACTGTTCACTGTTCACTGTTCACTGTTCACTGTTCACAATATAGAAAATCCGATTGTTTTCCCCAACCCTAAAGGGCGCAATCGGATTTTCTATGGCTGTCTTTTTGAAATTAAGCTATTAGTTGATTTTTTGATGAGGCAAGGAGCATAATATCAGTAGAAAACTTCCCCTTATTAACCCCTCTCGGTCTCCCCTAAATGGGGAGAAGATTGAATGCTACTAAAAAATAATATTCAAAAAGAAATCATGTGCCCTCGCCGCGGCGAGGGGTTGGGGGGTCAACGCAACACAAGTCAGCTTCTCTAAACTGTAAATTTTCTATCCACCTTATCACCCCTCTCGGTCTCCCCTAAACGGGGAGAAGATTGAATGCTAATTCAAACGAAATTCTAAGATTTAATGAGTTAGCGGAGTGGAGTTTTTGAGGGTGGCAGGTGGTAGGATTGAAGAGGTTACGGAAAATAATCTTGTCAACTCACAATTCACAGTTCACAACTCACTGTTCACTGTTCACTGTTCACAACATAGAAAATCCAATTGTTTTCCCCAACCCTAAAGAGCGCAATCGGATTTTCTATGGCTATTTTTTAATTAAGCTATTACTTGACTTTTTGATGAGGTAAGGAGCATAATATCAGTAGAAAACTTCCCCTTATTAACCCCTCTCGGTCTCCCCTAAA
>DATGSA010000218.1:0-23332 GCA_035303085.1 Flavobacteriaceae bacterium | reverse complement strand
AAACGCGTAAACTCGCAGGTAACTGTTACGAAAACATTATACCTGTTTCTGTTTCTCCAGCCCTTGATATCCTCACGGGTAACAATAAATTCACTTGCCAAGCCCTCTTCTCCTCCGTGGCCAAAATAATTAACCACCATTGCGCCTACTTCAATATTGTCTGAGATGGCTTTATTTACTTCCGGATAACGCTGTCCGCCGGAAGTATATATTTGTTCATAAGAATCACTGTGGATTTTCTTGACATTGATAAAAGGTTTATTTTCAGAAATTTCATCCCCTAAAGCATCTAAGGAAAACTGCAATCCTGCACCGCCGGAAGAAGCATCATCTGCGTCATCTGATATTAGAACAAAGTTGTTACGCCAAGGACCATAAGATTGTTGGTCGGCGTATTCTATTATTTTATCAACCATGTTTTTGGCCATCTGTGGATTGTCTGCAGGAATTCGTCCCACGGCAATATCCAACTTTTCAGAGTTGGCCATTCGCCCTTCTTCCGGATCCATCATTCCGAAAAAATCATCTGATGCAGCGGAGTCGTGGCGTAAACTATAACTGTATTTACTCTCAAAAGTAGGGATGATATTGTTATTGTCCGGTAAGCGGTCTTTATAATCAATAGAAGCATTGCCCAAAAGCAAAATATATTTCAATCTTTTATCAGGAGAGGAAGCGTTGTTGTAAACATACTTCACAAAATTTCTAATTGCCGAAATATCCTGTTTTCCCGAACTGAATTCTTTATAAATATCTGTATCAAGAACTATTTTGGTGTTTAAACCATCAAGGTTTTTCCGAAGGTTAGCGATTCTGGAGGCTTGATTTGAAAAATTTTCCGAAGTGACGATAATGTAATCAACATCTTGAAATTCCCCGTTTGGGCCTCTAAAAACAGTTCCTTTTAGGTTGACATTGCTCAAATTAGTTTGCCGGGGTTTAGTGGGAGTGTAGTAATCCAAATCGGAAATGGCGATATATTTTTTGATTTCTCCCAACTCTGCTTTAAAACTTAAGTTGTTACTCTCTGTTTGATTGGCGATACGACTGATCTCATATGGATTAGTGATATCCCACACTTCGGAGATGTTAGCTGAATTTTGAATATGATAAGATCCAATTCCGGATTGTGTGCCAGTGTCTTTGTTGCTGAAAATGAACTGTTTGTCTCCTGCGATAAGTTTTCTTTCGGCGAAAACATTTATGTAATCCAAATATCCAATACTCGCGGGATTCCCATTGTTGTTGTATTTTAATTTCACTTGAACATCATCCGAATTAGCCGGAAGGGAAAAATTCAGATTATCGTGTCTGGCGAATATATCTGTGCTTAAAGAACCGAAATTTAAACTACCGACAGCTGTGCCATTCACTTCTACACTTAGCGAAGTATTGGTTTCTGAAGCAGCTGCGGCATGAATTTCAAACTTGAGTTCTGACCCTGAAACTATATTTGGAAAATTGAAATCGTAGGTTCTTTCATTTCTAACATCAAATTGATCTCCAAACCAGGTCCTTCCTACTTTCCCAATATTGGTTTCATCAACTTCATAGTAATCGCGGTCATCAAAAGTGGTAATATTGAGATTTGCACTTCCCGAAGGTGCTGTATGAGGGCCGATGCGTTCTCCATTTTGACCATCCGCAGTTATATAATAATAGGAATGATCGGCATATAAATTTAAATTTGTCTCACTTTCTTCATTCCAATTTCCTTTGGTTCCAATACCATAAAAAAGAATATAGTCGTCGCTGTCAAAACTTCCATCGGCTTCTCCAATTACGCGAATTGGAATCTGTGGAGGATCATAATGATAGTTATCGCTGTTTTTTAAAGGTAACATTTCTCCTCCATGACTATAAATTTTTATATTTCTTGGATCTATGGAAGAAACATCCATTCCTAAACTGCTTAAAAAAGAAGCATCTATTTTAAAAACACCGGTCTGATCAACTTGAAATTGATAAAAATTCCCGGAAGATAATACCGAATTTGTTTCCGAAGGAGTATTGTCGGTATCTTCAAGGGTTCGTCTATTGGTCAACTCATACTCAATTCTAAAAGAAGTAATCTTTTTATAGGTGTTTCCTTCCTTAATAATAGGACTGAGCTGTAGAATGATATAATTATTATCTCTGCCTCGAGAAGACTTTAAATCTGCTTCAGGCTGGCTGGGTATGTTATCGAGATTGAGATTTGTAAGATATCTTTTTTGAATCGGCTCATAAACAACTTGAGTAAGGTTGTATGAGGCAATGTTTCCCATCTCTTTCCATTGAGCAGAAAAAAGAATTTTTTCTTCCCCTATTAGAAAATCAAAGTGTTCATTAGAAAATCCGGGCACGTATAAAACGCTGTTTTCCTCAGAAGATAAGTTCTTCCGGTTTTCCCATTCCAGTGTATAATCCTTGTGTTGTCCGTATATTCCGGAGGTAATTATTACTGTTAATAAAAATAGAAATGTGTTTTTCATTATAATATAAACGTTTCGAAAGTAGTTGTATTATATTCTGTGATTATAATAGTTTGTCTTTTTCTATAATAAGCTGACAAAATTAACGTTTATTTGATAGGAGAGCAGAATTTAATCGAAAATAACCTGTAAAAAATTGTTGTCAAGTTGGCTTTATTTTTTATATTGCCAACCTCAATTTACTATTAATTAGTGTGAATTATGAATGTTAAAATCGCTTTAAAACTTATAGTTGTTGCCGTTGTTGCCGTGGTTATGACTAGTTGTAACAAATCTCGAGATTATACGAAAAACTCCAGAGGTACTGGTTGGAATATTACGGGAAAAGACGGTGGACCGAATTATAGAACAGATTTTAAAGAACAAGAAACCGGTCCGGGTCTTGTTTTTGTGGAAGGCGGAACCTTTACCATGGGAAGGGTTGCTGACGATCCGATGCACGATTGGAATAATACCCCGGTGCAAATGACTGTGAATTCATTTTATATGGATGAAACAGAAGTGACAAATAATATGTATTTGGAATATTTGGATTGGATAAAAGTTACTTTCCCACCTGAAGACGAAAAATATGCAGCTATTTATGAAGGAGCTGTACCTGATACTCTTGTTTGGAGAACGCCATTAGGCGATCACAGAACCTACGTTGAATCTTATTTGAGACACCCGGCTTATAGAGATTACCCGGTGGTAGGGGTTAGTTGGATTCAAGCTAATGAATTTAGTAAATGGCGAACTAATCGTGTAAACGAAAAAGCATTGGAAGATGCTGGATATATGGCCAAAGGAGCAAGGTTTACTCATGATCAAGGAACTCAATTTGATACAGAAACCTATTTGGTAGCTCCAACGCGCACTTATGGAGGAAATGACTCTTTACTAAAAGGAAAAAATTCTGATAAACTGTTGGAGGTTATCAATAATGATACTGTAGGGCATTTTGTTCAGCAAAAAGACGGCGTACTATTACCTCCTTACCGACTTCCAACCGAAGCAGAATGGGAGTATGCTGCTTTAGGAATGTCTTCTTTGCGAGAATATGATAATTATCGTGGTCGAAAAAAATATCCGTGGGACGGAAGCCTAACCACTTCTACCAAAAGAAAAACACGAGGAGATCAGTTGGCAAACTTTAAGCAAGGCTATGGAGACTACAGCGGTGTGGCTGGATGGTCAAGTGATGGTGCGATGATTACCAACGAGATAAAAAGCTATGAGCCAAATGATTACGGCCTCTATGATATGGCTGGAAACGTTGCAGAATGGGTTGCTGATGTATATCGTGATAGGGTAGATATGAAAATGAATGATTTTAATTACTATAGAGGTAATCATTATACCCAAAATGTGATAAATGAAGATGGTTCAATAGAATTAATAGATTATGAAACGATAGAATTTGACACTTTAATAACCGGTAGGGTGGTTGCTACGGGAATCCCGGGAGAGATTAAAAAGGAAGAAATCGACGATGATCAATTGTTTTTTAGAACCAATTATGATCGAGGTGATAACCGAGACTATGGAAGTGGTGATAAAGCATCCTCTCGTTACTTTAGACAGGACGATCCGTTAAAAGAAAATCAGAGAATGTTTAATTCCCCTAGAAATGAAGTGTATGCGGAAAGAGACAGCTTGGGCAATGTGAAGATTGAAAAAGAAGTGGATGAAGGAAAACGAACTACTTTAATCAGCAATAGAACACGCGTGGTAAAAGGTGGTTCTTGGAAAGATAATGCATACTGGTTAGACCCTGCTCAGCGAAGATTTTATCCTGAAGATATGGCGACGAATTGGATTGGTTTCCGAAATGCGATGTCAAGACTCGGGTCTGGATCTAAAGAAGGTAAACGCCCAAGAGGCTAAAGAAATAAATTTATTAATTAAAAAAACCCTTTAAGCGTATTGAAGGGTTTTTTTATTTCCAATTCTGATTCTATGAATATAGCCGAATTACATCAGCTTTTTTTAAAGAGCAAAGGGGTATCTACTGATAGTCGAACAGAGCTGATAGATAAAATATTTTTCGCATTAAAAGGAGATAATTTTGATGGAAACCGTTTTGCATTAAAAAGCTTGGAGAAGGGTGCGGTGCTGAGTGTTGTAGATGACCCGATGTTAAAAAATAAAGAAGGAGTGATTTGGGTGGAAGATGTGTTGCAAACCTTACAACAACTCGCTAATTTCCATCGTAACCATTTAAAACTGCCCATAATAGCAATTACCGGGAGCAATGGAAAAACCACTACAAAAGAATTGATAGCGAAGGTTTTAAGCGAAAGATATAAGGTGGGATTTACTCGTGGGAATTTAAATAATCATATTGGTGTGCCCCTGACTTTGTTGAGCTTGAAGAAATCTACAGAAATAGGAGTGGTGGAAATGGGGGCGAATCATCCCAAAGAAATTAAAAAACTTTGCCGGATTGTTCAACATGATTTTGGCTAGATCACCAATTTTGGAAAAGCACATTTGGAGGGTTTTGGCAGTTTTGAAGGCGTGGTAAAAGGTAAGAGTGAACTTTACGACTATTTGATTAAAAACAATAAACAAATTTTTGTCAATGAAGATCAGAAACTTCAAATCAAACAAAGCAAGGGAGGAAATCTCATTAAATTTGGACAGTCTCCCCTGGCAAGTTGTCAAGTATCTTTAGCTGATGCTACAGGTTTTATAAAGGTGAAATATTCCGGGGTGATTATAAAAAGCAAACTCTTAGGAGCATATAATTTTAATAATATCGCAGCGGCAATTTGTGTCGGTCAGTTTTTTGAAATTGATAAATGGAAAATCAAAAAAGCTATTGAAACTTATAAACCTGAAAACAACCGATCTCAGATTTTTATTAAGGGCAGCAATAAATTTATCTTAGATGCATATAATGCTAATCCAACAAGTATGGAGTTGGCGATAGCTAATCTCATCAACTTTCGTTCTAATAATAAGGTAGTTGTTTTAGGAGATATGTTTGAGATAGGAGAGACGGAGCTTGAGGAACATCAGCAAATTGTCGACCTGCTCGAAGCTTCTTCTATTGAAAAGATTTATGTCTGTGGAGGAATTTTTAATCGTACGAAAGTAAACAAGGTCAGGAAGTTCGAAAACTTTGCAGCTTTAAAGCATGAAATAGCACAAGAAAACATTCGGAATTCAACTGTGCTGATAAAAGGCTCTCGGGGGATGGCTATGGAGAAAATACTGGAAGCATTTAATTGAGAACGAATTTTAAAGCGTATAGTGCGGAATGAAAAAAGCCTGTATTTTGAGAAGATAACAGGCGCTTGATAATGAAGATTGTTAAGTGGGTCATATTGGATTCGAACCAATGACTTTTACCTTGTCGAGGTAACACTCTAAACCAGCTGAGTTAATGACCCCAAAAAAACCTAAAGCAAACTTCAGGTATCTGTGGGCGCGAAGGGAGTCGAACCCCTGACCCCTTGGGTGTAAACCAAGTGCTCTAAACCAACTGAGCTACGCGCCCTGAAATTATGTGTTTGCAAATATAAACTAATTTTTGTTTGCACAAAGGAAATATTGAAAAATTATAAGATTTCTGCGACCGTAAATGTACTGCCTCCGATAAATATTAAATCTTTGGGTTCAGCCTTGTCTTTGGCGGTTTGAAAAGCTTGGGTTACGCTGAGATATATCTCTCCATTTAAACCGAATTCACTTGCTTTATCAGCTAATGTTTTTGCGTTTAGAGCACGTGGTACGGCAGCGGCACAAAAATAGTATTTCGCATTTTTAGGAAACATCGGAAGGATGCTTTCAAGATCTTTATCGTTTACCACACCTAAGACAAAATGTAAAGCGTTGTATTCCTCCTGTTTTAATTGCTTAAATACATAACGCAACCCCTCCGGATTATGACCGGTGTCGCATATTATTTTTGGATAAAGACCCAATTGTTGCCAACGTCCTAAGAGACCTGTGTTTTTGATTACTTGTTTGAAACCAGCTGAAATGTCTTTGGAACTAATTTGCCATCCCATTTTCTTTAGTCGATTTAAAGCACACAAAACAGTCTGCTTGTTTTTGACTTGGTACAAGCCTTTTAAATCTGACGCGTAACTTGGATAAACTTCTTCTTCTGCAAAAAATAAAGGAGCGCCTTTTTCTTTAGATTTTTTGATAAATACTTCAGATGTTTTTTCGTTGCTTTCTCCTATGACTACCGGAGTTGCGGATTTGATGATACCTGCTTTTTCATGCGCTATTGCGGGAAGATTGTCGCCTAACATACTCGTGTGGTCTAAGCTGATATTAGTGATGATTGATAACTCCGGTAGAATTATATTAGTGGAATCCAGTCGCCCGCCAAGTCCGGTTTCAATAATAGCGATATCTACTTTCTCTTGCGCAAAATATTTGAATGCCATTCCAACAGTCATCTCAAAAAAGGAGAGTTGTGTTTTTTGTAAAAAAAGGTTGTGTTCCTCGATGAAAGTTATGACAAACTCCTCACTGGCCATTTTACCGTTGATTTTTATCCGCTCTCTGAAGTCTTTTAAATGTGGAGAAGTATATAAGCCAACTTTATAACCCGCTTGTTGTAATACAGAAGCTAAGATATGTGAGACAGAACCTTTCCCATTAGTTCCTGCAATGTGTATGGATTTAAACTTTCTTTCAGGGTGATCGAGATATTCAGCTAAGAAAAGAGTATTGGTCAGGTCTTTTTTAAATGCTGTTTTGCCTTGATGTTGATACATGGGAAGTTGGGCAAACATCCACTCCAAGGTTTGGGAGTAAGTCATAAATTTTATTCGGATAATTTAAATTCATATATAATATAACCGGTTTGAACCGAAGGTGCCTTGGCATCACTATTGAATCGAGTTTCTAAAGCTGCTCGTCTTGCCGGATTTAAAAGGCAACTGCTGGTATTTGTTGTTCCTTTTACCCCTGGTTTGGCTTGGATAACCTGACCTTGCTGATTTACTTTTATCTCTACTACAACAGTTCCTGATTCGTTACATTCTTGGGTATACTTTTTCTTATTTAAAGCTTTACGCCCTCCAAGTCGGTAATTTCCATCTCCATCTAAGCCTTCCCCTTGGCCATAATATGAGGCGGCATTAGGATCTCCGGAAGGATCTCCTTTATCTCCGGCTTGCCTGTCGTCTCCTTCTCCTTCCGTAGCTTCTCCATTTTGCGCTTTACTGCTTAAAATGTTTTTTAAAGCGTCGGAAGTGGATTTTTCGGGTTGTGGTTCCGGTGTTTTCTCAGGTTTTTCTTCGGGTTGCTCTTCTGCGTTTTTTTCAGTTTTTTCCTTATCTACCTTCTCTTTATCTATTTCCTCCTCTTCTTTTTCAGATTTTTTCTCATCTTCTTCGCGAATAACCGGTGCATCTTCTGCCTCTTGGGTTACTGCTTCATCAATGGTTGTCTTTTCAGGCTCAGACTCTTGTGGAGTAGTTGTCTCTTCTGAGCTGGTTTCTTTTGCTGGCTGGGTTTCTGCCGCCGGAACTGTTTCAACAGGTGTAGTGGGTTGTACATTTCCGGATCCTACATCAGAACTGCCAAAAGTGACAGCAATACCCCGCTCTTCCGGAGGATCCATATAAGTCAAGCCGAAAAATAACAAGGCGAGAATCAAGGCCGTATTGATTACAATAGTGATGACCAGTGATTTTCTTTCCGATTTTTCTTGAAACATTGACATAATTAAACGCTATTTAAGGTTTAACGGCAAGAATTATCTTGTATTGGTTTCTTTTGGCAATAGACATGATGTCTACAGCCTCTTGAATGGGTACGCTTTGCGCTGTTCGTAATATAATAGTTGGATCTTCAGTGTTCTTCATGCGTTTCTGCAATTCGAGTTCCAACTGATTTTTATTTATTAATTGTTTATTGATATAGACATTATGATTTTCATCAATACTCACTGCCAAGTCTTGGTGACTTGTAGTTTTTCCCTTTCCTTTAGGTAAGATCAAATCCAAAGCTTCCGGAGTAACAACCGGAGAACTCAACATGAAAAAAACCAACAACAGAAAGACAATATCTGTCATGGAGGACATATTGAAGTGTGGGCTGATTTTATTTCTTCCTCTTAAGTTCATACTATGCGGGTTCGTTTAATAGGTCTAAGAAATCAACGGCAGTGGCTTCCATTTGGTGAACTACTTTGTCGATTCTTACCACCAAGTGATTGTATCCAATGTAAGCAATAATTCCGACAATTAGTCCTGCAACTGTTGTAGTCATAGCGGTGTAAATACCTTGCGCCAAACTTCCCATTTCAGCTTGACCACTACTGCTTGCCAACTCATGAAAAGCAAGAACCATACCGATTACAGTTCCCAAAAAACCAAGCATAGGGCCGGCACCGGCTATGGTGGCAAGAATAGGAACGTTTTTTTCCAATTTGTAAACTTCCAATTGCCCTGCGTTTTCAATGGCGGTGTTGATATCTTCTAAAGGACTGCCAATTCTTGAAATACCCTTTTCAGTTAAACGCGCCACAGGAGTGTTTTCCTGAGCACATCTGATTTTTGCGGCTTCCATATTGCCAGAAGCTACTTTATCTCGAATTTGATCCATAAAGTGGATATCTGTTTTCGAAGCTGCTTTTATTGCAAAATAGCGTTCGAAATAAATATATATGGCAATTATCAGAAGAATAAACAAGATCGCGATGATGGTATTTCCTGCAATCCCTCCACTGAAGAGTAATTCCATATAGGAAAGTGTCTTTTCTTCGGAAACAGGTTCCATATCTTGAGCCACTTCAGCTGCTTCTTGAATGTTTAAGTTTAGCATAGTAAAAACTTTATATAATTCTATAACGTGTTTATGATAAAATAATTGTTATACCGGATTGACAAATAAAATATATTCAACCAAAAGGAATTTATACGCCGGTAATAAGTCCAACAAAAGCTATCGCTAAAAAACAAGAATGAAAAACAGAACAATTACTGTTGTCATTATTTGAATTTGTTATTTATAAATGTGCAGGTTTATAAGTTTTTAAAATAATCGGATAAAGCGTGACTTATAAAAACTATCCGCACTTTTGGCCATTAGCATTTACAAAAATCATCTGATGTTTGTGCAGTCATAACTTTTGTGAAAAATAATTTCAAATATATGAAATGCTGAATGAAAATGACCTGATTTGCGCATATACATTTTTGGGGTAAAAAAGGCCAAGTTTTGTGAAACCTGACCTTTCCGGTTATTTGTAAATGTGATTGTTTTAATACAATGGTGGATATTTTTTCGGATTTACTTCATTCATAATGGCATAGGTTTTTTCAAAAACATCATCTTTTGAAGGTTTTGAAAAATAATCCCCATCGGTAGAGAAGGCCGGACGATGCTCTTTAGCGGTCAAGGATTCCGGTTTGCTGTCTAAAAGCTTATAAGCATTTTGAGTTTCAAGAACTTGATGCATTATATAAGACGAAGCTCCTCCGGGTACATCTTCATCAATAATTAGTAAGCGACTGGTTTTTTTAAGCGATTCAGCTATATCGTGATCCAAATCGAAAGGAATGAGCGACTGGATGTCAATTACCTCAGCGTCGATACCTACTTCAGCAAGATCCTCAGCTGCTTCTAATACTATTCTAAAAGTTGAACCATAAGAAACCAATGTGATGTCGCTGCCTTCTCGTACTACTTCAACTTTTCCAACGGGAGTTTTAAATTCTCCTAAATTGACAGGTAATTTTTCTTTTCGACGATATCCATTTAAAGATTCAACGATAACTGCCGGTTCATCACTGGCCAGCATGGTGTTGTAAAACCCTGCTGCTTTTTGCATATTTCTGGGAACTAAGATATTAATTCCGCGCAATAAATGAATTAATCCTGCCATCGGTGAGCCGCTGTGCCAGATTCCTTCTAAACGATGACCTCTTGTTCTAATGATTACCGGAGCTTTTTGGCGCCCTTTTGTGCGGTAGTGCGTTGTGGCTAAATCATCACTCAAAACCTGAAGACAATAAAGGATGTAATCTAAATACTGAATTTCAGCAATAGGTCGTAAACCTCTTAATGCCATCCCAATTCCTTGCCCGGCAATAGTGTTCTCGCGAATTCCTGTGTCGCTGACGCGCATTTTTCCGTATTTTTTCTGAAGTCCTTCAAGACCTTGGTTAACATCACCAATGTTTCCTGAATCTTCTCCAAAAATCAAAACTTCGGGTTTGGTTTCAAATATCTTATCGAAATTATCTCGAATGATGATTCTACCGTCCACTTCTTTGGCGTCTTGGTCATAAACAGGAAGTACTTCTTCAATTGCTCTCGCGTTCCACGCTGAGCTACTGTATAGATGACTGCTATAATCGGGTTGGTTTAAGTTGATATAGTTTTTTATCCAATCTTGAAGTTCTTTTTTACTCTCTGATTGTGTTTTGATATCTTTTCTTAAAGCTTTTCTCGCTGATTGTAATAACTGGAATTTAGCGGGATTTTTTAAAGCATTAAGCTCTTTTCTAATGGCTAAAATAGCAGTGCCGTTAGGACTGCTCTTTTGAACTCGACCCAAAATGCTGAGCAATTCTTTTTGATCTTTATTTTGTTTCTCGTTAAAATCCTTCCAAGCAGCACGCATGGCTTCCCGGGCTTCTTTTTTTGCAGCTTTATCTATTTCTGCAAGATCTTCGGAAGTAGCTATTTCCTGTTCGACCATCCATTCACCCATTTTTACAATACAATCCTTTTCTTTTTCCCATTCCAAGCGTTCTTTGCTTTTATACCTTTCATGAGATCCGGAGGTGGAATGACCTTGAGGTTGAGTTAACTCTTCAACGTGAATTAAAACCGGAACATGTTCTTCGCGTACAAGTGTACTTACTTTTTCATAAGTTTCTATCAGAGCAGGATAATCCCAACCCTTTACTGTGATTATTTCTATTCCCTCGTGCGCTGAATCCCTTTGAAATCCTTTTAATACTTCAGAAATGCTCTCTTTTGTAGTTTGATATTTCTTGGGTACAGAAATTCCGTAACCGTCATCCCAAACGCTGACTACCATGGGGACTTGCATAACCCCGGCAGCATTGATTGTCTCCCAAAACACACCTTCGCTCGTGCTGGAATCTCCGATGGTTCCCCAAGCTATTTCATTGCCGTTTTTAGAAAATTTTTCTGCTCCTGAGAAGTCATTTATTTCTCTATAAACTTGAGAGGCTTGAGCTAATCCTAAAAGTCTGGACATTTGTCCGGCAGTAGGAGAAATATCTGCACTGGAGTTTTTCTGTTGCATTAAATTTTTCCAACTCCCATCTTCGTTTAAACTTGGGGTAGAAAAGTGGCCACCCATTTGACGTCCTGCCGACATCGGTTCTTTTTCGATATCGGTATTGGCATATAGACCTGCAAAAAACTCTTTTGCAGATAATAAACCTAAAGCCATGAAAAAGGTTTGATCTCTGTAATACCCTGATCGAAAATCGCCGTTTTTAAAAACCTTGGCCATGGCAATTTGAGGGACTTCTTTTCCGTCTCCGAAAATGCCAAATTTGGCCTTGCCGGTTAAGACTTCGCGTCTACCTAACAAACTGCATTCACGACTAACTACAGCTGTTTTGTAGTCTTTAAGAACTTGGTTCTTAAAGTCGTCGTAGGAAATGTTATCTGTTTTAGTTGCGGGTTTTTGCATATTTAGAATCGTTTTAGTAGGACACAAAGATAAAAAAAACATAAGAGTAAAACACGGTATCTTAAGATAAGAACCATAGCCTTTTTATATAGTTGGGAATTTTTCATTTTTTGCTTGGATAATATCAGTTAATGATAAAAACTTTAATATAATTCGAAAAAATTTCAAAATAAGACCAGTGATTCGGTGGATATTGTAAAATTCCCAATCATTATTTTAAAGTCTAAATTTAAATCAATAAATTGCCTGCTTATTAATTATTTATAAATCATTATTTATGGAAGATATGGAAAGTATAGGAACGTTAGTCGATAGGTATTTTCAAGTTTTTCTTGGTTATCTACCCGATATTATAGCGGCAATTGTGATTCTTTTAGTAGGACTTTGGTTAATTAAAGTTTTAGTGAAAAACATGAGAAGCTTTTTCATCAAAAGAGATTATGATGAGGCGCTTCGAAATTTCTTGGGTAATGTAGTTGACATTGGCTTGAAGATGCTATTAGCGATCATTGTCATTGCAAAACTCGGTATTCAAACCAGTTCTCTGGTAGCTTTATTTGGAGCAGCCGGCTTGGCTCTTGGTTTAGCTTTACAAGGTTCACTCGCTAACTTTGCCGGGGGCGTGATTATCATATTATTAAAACCTTTTAAAATAGGTGATTATATTCAAGCAGATGGAGTATCGGGTACGGTTAAAGATATTTCGATCTTTTATACTAAAATAGTGAATTTTAATAATTTACTTATTTTGGTGCCTAATGGGCAATTGTCTAATAATAAAGTCACTAATTACACCGTAGAAGGGAAAAGAAAAGACGCTATAACCGTTCAGGTGGCTTATGGGACTAATATTCAAAAAGCAAGGGAAGTGCTTATTGACTTGATAAAGGAAAAAGAAGGAGTCTTTGAAGGTACGGAGCAAGTTGTAGTGAGTGAGTTAGCCGCAGATGGTATTGATCTTTCTGTAAGATTTGTTGCTGCTTCCGCAGATTTTTGGGGGATCCATTGGCATATTCTGGAATTTGCCGAAGATCGATTAGCAGCTGCAGGTATTGAAATTCCTTATGCCACTCGTGATATTCGTTTATTGAATGAAGACTTTAATATAAACTACAAAGAAAAAGAAAATTAAGTTTTAAATTAAAAACCTGTTAGTTATTATTCGGGTTTCTTATCTGTAATTTACCAACGCCTCAATCAGAAGTGTCATTTCTGAAGTTGAGGCGTTTTTTGTGACGATCAAGGCGGCTTAAAAATTAGCTGTAAAATCTTTGAGATAATAGGGCTCGAAGTATGCTACATCAACAAAATCCATTTTTTCAAATTTGACTTGAGCTAAGCTGACCATTTCTTTGGAAGAAGGTAGGCTTTCCAAAAAACTGAAATTGGCATAATCACAGATCTCTTGAAACTTTTTTATTCCGTTTCCAATACATAAAATCTTGCCTTTATTTCGATATTCGTTGAAAGAGGTTTGGTCTAAAACTTTTGCTTCAGTAACTGTTTTGTCATTTTCTTTAACGTCATAAATAGCTGTGTAAACCTCCATTCGCCTTGCATCTAACATCGGGATGACAAAATTATATTGTTTGTTTTTTACTTGCTCAAACAATAAATCCAAAGTTTCAATTGCGATCAGTGGTATGTCTAAGGCAAATGATAAACCCTTTGCCGCCGAAGTTCCGATCCGTAATCCTGTGTAAGAACCCGGTCCTTGGCTAATTGCAACTGCTTCTAAATCGGCGAGACTGCATTTTGCCTGTTTTAAGACCTTTTGAATAAAGAGGTGAAGCTTTTCAGCATGAGAATGCCTTTTGCTGTTGTATTCTTTTAAAGCAATCAGTTCTCCCTTTTGTGCTATAGCAACTGAGCAGTTGGTGGTAGTGGTCTCTATACAAAGAATGAGTGACAAAATAATTTTTAATTTAACTGAATGTCTTCCGGTTCAATGCCGAAATAAAGCTCTAAAACTTTTAATTTAAAAATATAATCATACTTAGAATTAATCAGTTGACTTTCAGCATCGGTTAAATCAAATTTTGCTTGACTAAACTCGAAAGAAGTGATTTTCCCAACGTCATATTTGTCCTGAGAATATTCAAAAGCTTTTTGTTGAGCATTCACGGAGACTTGTGCTGCTTGATAAGCTTCTGCCGCGCCTTGAGCATCTACATAAGCTTGATATACATTCGACTCCAAATCCAGATTGGCTTGTTTTAAAGCGATTTCTCTACGTTCTATGTCAATTTGTCTTCTTCTGACAGAATTACGGGTTTGGAAACCGTTTAAAATAGGAATGGTAAGTCGCAAACCAAAGTCCCAACCTTTGTTTTGAGAGAGTTGTTTGAAAAATGGTCTTGGGCCAATCTCATTGACCAAGTAATTTGGGGTGATAACATTTGCTCCTGTACCTTCTACCTGACCTATTACTCTATAAGGATTGTTTGGATCAATATCACCTTGTACGGCCCTTTTCATTCCTGATTCTCTGGTGTTGAAATTTATGTATCCATCTAAACGAGGGTAAAATCCACTTCGAGCAATTTCCACATCTTTTTCAGCCAACTTTAAATCCTGTTCTGCTATTTTTATTTCAGCTCTGTTTTCTTTGGCATTTGCGATGATTTCCTCCGGAGTTTTGCTTAGCAAAGTTTCAATGGGAATATTATAACTGATGTCTGCCACTTTGAAGTTAGAATAATCATCTAATTGTAATAACTGCGCTAAATGAATATTTCCCAGTCGGATATCATTTTTCGCATTGATTATTTGTTGTTGCTCATTGGCATCTGTAGCTTTGATATCTAAAGAATCTCCGGAAGGAGCGGCACCTTCTTCAATCATAATGCGGATGCGCCTCAACTGAGCTTTTGTCAATTCGTTTTGTTCTTCTAAAACGGTTAATCGTTCTTGATTAACAATGATATTTAGATAGGCATTGGTCACATTTAGTAAAACGTCGTCTCGCATTTGATCTAAAGCATACTGGCTTGAAAGTTCGGTCATCTTTGAGCGTTGCCACTCTTTTAAATTTTGTAATCCGTGAAAAATCGCAATGCTTGTTGTTGCATTAAAAGAGAAGTTTCTTGTGGTTTGTTGTTCTAAAATCCCACTGGTAACATTTTGGGTTAGTCCGGAGTTCCAACTGTTACTGGCACCGGCTGAAACATTGGGAAGATAATTTCCCAAAGCATCACTTTTATCTATTTCAGCTTCTTTTAATCCCAATTCAGCTTGTTGAATTTGAATGTTGTTATCTAAAGCATACTGAATGCAATCTTGTAAAGTCCATTCCTCAGAAATGCTTTGAGCTTGAATCGTATGAGATAAGCTCAACAAAAAGAAAGTGGAAAAAAAGATTTTGAGTAAATTGCTATATTGAAAAGATTCCATCTGTGTGACTGCTATTTTTAATTATTAGATTTAGCGATTGGATTCCAAACTTTCACTTGATCGTTTTCCGCTAATCCATCTTTGATTTCAACCATAATTCCATCGCTTACACCTAAGGTAATATTGCGTCGTTCAAATTGCTGATTGCCGGTTTTCACCTCCACATAAGGTTGTTCTGTTTTTGAATCGAATTGAATCAAACTTTCTGGTAAAGCCAAAATATCATTTGCTTCCTGAAGGATAATCGATGCATTAGCACTTAAACCAGCTCTGATAAAAGTACTGTCTTTGTTTGTTAATCGTCCTTTAATTTCAAACTGAACGGCATCAGAAGCTTCTTCATCTTTTGCTTTCGGAGCGATATAGTATAAAGAAGCGTCAAATTCTTTATTTTGAATTGCACCTACTGTAATTTTTAAAGGTAATCCGGTTTCTATCTGGCCCACTTCCGATTCATCGATTAACCCTTTGAAGATCATATTATTCACATTTGCTAAAGCAGCTATAGTGGTTCCTTCATTAAAATTATTCGACTGAATAACCTGGTCTCCAATCTCTACAGGAATATCCAAAACCATGCCCGAAATAGTGGCTCGTATAATAGTGTTGGTAGTAGTACCCATGCCTTTTGAAGTTCCTGTTCTAATAATATCATGAGTTTCTTGTGCCGCAGCATAGGTTTGTTTTGCCCGATCATAATTCATTTGAGCATCATCAAATTCATTGGCAGAAATAACCCCTCTGTCATATAATGCTTTTTGACGTCTATAAACCTTTTCCTGATTATCCAAAGCGATTTTAGCATCGCGAATTTGATTCTTACTGCTGGCAAGATTATCTATATCCGGAACAACTTTTAATTGCGCCAGTAGGTCTCCGGCCCTTACAGTTTCTCCGGGTTCTACGTAAATAGTATCAATAATTCCGGAGATGTTTGGTTTTACTTCAATTTCCTCTTGCGGAACAATATTTCCAGTAGCTACCGTTCTATTAATAATATTGGTATATGAAGGGCTTTCTGTTTCATAAACCGTGGGGTTTTGTCGATTTTTCTGATATAAATAATACATTGAACCGACAAATAATAATGCGATTACAATGAGAATGATAATAGTTCCAGTTCTTTTCATTAGTCTTAATTTTCTTTTTTTATTCTGTCCTTAAGGCATCTACAGGCTTGATACTTATTGCATTTTGAGCAGGAATAAATCCGGCTAAAAGTCCTGAGATAACCAGTATTATTAAAGCGGTGATAATAGCTCCCAACCCTACGGAAGGATTAGCAAACATCATGTTATCACTTTCTACATTTTCTAAAAGGCGATTAGCCACCCAAAGCACACCGGTAGCAAAAACTATTCCAGCCATTCCGGCTATAATTGTTAAAAACACGGATTCTGATAATACTTGACTTCTTATTGCCCAGGGCGAAGCGCCTAATGCTCTTCTTACCCCAATTTCGTTGGTTCTCTCTTTCACCACGATAAGCATAATATTGCTAATTCCGATAATTCCCGATAGCAGTACCAAGATTCCAACAAAGTAAGCAACCGCATTTAAGGTGATAATCAAACCATTAATCTTATTAAATTGTTCGAATAAATCAAAATTTCCAATAGCTCGATTGTCTTCAGGAGCAATGAGATGTCGTTTTTTGATGACTTCAAAAATATCTTGTTTGAGTTCTGTAATAGTATGATTGTCATCAGCAGTAATCGACATAAAACCTACATCTTCTCCTGTGTGAAAGGCTTTGCCATAAGTTGTGAAAGGAACGATAATCTCTTTGGAAGCTTCCTCGGGGTCTTGGTTCTGCATGCCTTTCTTCTCATAGACACCGATAACCTGAAAGTTAACGCCATTTATTTTAATATAAGTTCCCAATGGATCTTCGTCAGCTGTGTATAACTCATTGACCACGGAAAATCCTATCACAGCTACTTTCCTTTCCTGATTGATATCGATGTAATTGATGAAGCGTCCCGCGGTAATATCCATCGGCTGTTGGTCAATAATTTCGGGATAATCACCATAAACATTAAATGCAGCTTTTTTTAGTCCACGCTGAACATTGTTGTCCCCGCCAAATCCTCCAAGTCTATTTCGGGGAGAAACGATTTTCAGGCCATCAACATTATTTTTTATCGCTGCTACATCGTCTAATTTAAAATCATATCTGCGCCCTTTATTTAAACCTTTATAAGAAACAGAAGTAGGTTGAGACCACATAAACATAGTGTTGGTGGCCAGGCCACTGAATATTCCTTTTACGCCATTTCCCAAACCGTTGCCTGCAGCCAACAAAATAACCAGAATAAATATTCCCCAGAACACCCCAAAAGCAGTCATGACTGTTCTGAACCAGTTGGCGCTCAAAGACTCTAATATTTCATCCCATTTATCTCTATTAAACATAACTATTCATCGGTTAATGCATCAATAGGTTTTATGCGAGCCGCTCTTCTGGCAGGGAAAAACCCGGCAATAGTTCCGGCAATAACTAAAATTACTACAGTGGCTACGGCTACTTGAAAATTAACGGCTGGGTTTCTTAAGAAATCGCTTTTAATCATCGGTCCTACGGCATCCAGAAGAACCATACCAAGGAATAAACCTAAAAATCCGGCAATTGCTGTAATAAATATAGCTTCGTGTAAAATCATCCAAATAATAGAATTTGGTTTAGCACCGAGAGCTTTTCGAATCCCAATTTCTTTGGTTCGTTCTTTCACGATAATCAACATCACGTTTCCTACGCCAACGACTCCGGCCAAAAGCGTGGCAATTCCCACAAACCAAAAAAAGATTTTAATACTTGAGATCATAAAATAGATTCGTTTAGCTTCTTTTAGCGTATTGTTGATAGATATTGCAGAATTATCGTTGGGAGCTACCGTATGAGTTTGTTTCAATTGTCTCTCAATATCTGTTATGAAGCCTTCAGAAGCTGCTAAAGCTTGGTCGAAGTTCTCCATAGTCGGTAGGGTAAAAGACATGCTTCTTATTTGATCTCCACCATTAAAAACCCTTTGGCCGGTAGTAATTGGGATGGCGACTCTTGATTCTGCGCGATCTCCTCCCGGATCGGAATAAACGCCGATAACTTTGAAGTTTATTCCATTTATCATTATATATTCACCGGTGGCAGTAGCTTTTCCAAAAAGTTCTTTTTTCATTTTCTCCCCAATAACTGCTACTTTCGAATAATTATTTAAATCAGTGGGATTGAGATATCGACCTTCTACCATCGTTTGGTTCTCCAAAAATTGATAATCTGGATAAACCGACTCTATTCGATAATTCCCCGATTCTGATTTATAGGTAATCATCGAGCGCCAAACGCGATAAAGAGAGGATTTATATTCGAGGTTATCCTCAAATTTTCTGACAACCAAATCGTAATCTTTATTTTTAAATTGAATCCGTCGGTCTTTATTAAGCCCCTTATAATCGACCGAAGTTCTGCCCGGCCAAATTGAAATTCGATTTTCTGCATCATTTTGAAATTGATGTTCAATTCCGTTTTGAATCCCTTCGCCAATACCCAATAAAACGACTAAGATGAAAATCCCTGAAAGCACAGAAAGCCCTGTTAGAAAGGTACGTAACTTGTTCTTTCTGATGGTTTCAAAAATTTCTTCCCAGCGATCGAGATCAAACATAGTCCAAAGCTCTTTTTTGTTCAATTACCTTATCATCAATTATTACGCCGTCTTTTAAGTTAACGATCCGCTTAGTCATTTCTGCAATATCTTCTTCGTGAGTAACTATCAAGATTGTTTTTCCTTCATCATTAATCTCCTGAATCAAGTTCATGATTTCTCGAGAGGTTTTGGAGTCAAGTGCCCCGGTCGGCTCATCGGCCAAAAGCACTTTTGGGTCACTGGCTAAAGCACGAGCGATGGCTATCCGTTGTTTCTGACCTCCAGAAAGTTGATTCGGTAGGTGAGTAGCCCAATCTGCCAAACCTACTTTTTCTAAGTAATCCATGGCTTTTTCCAATCGCGGTTGCCGCTTCATCCCTTGATAATACAAAGGTAAAGCCACATTATCCAAGGCTGTTTTATATCCGATTAAGTTAAAAGACTGGAAGATAAATCCAAGAAATTTATTTCGATAAACTGCGGCTTTTTTTTCGCTTAAGTTTTTTATAGGAACCCCGTCCAGTAGATAAGAGCCTTCATCGGCTTCATCCAAAATCCCTAAGATATTAAGCAAAGTTGATTTTCCTGAGCCTGAAGAACCCATAATAGAAACTAACTCGCCATCTTCGATATTTAGGTTGAGACCTTTTAAAACATGCAAAGAAGTAGCGCCGGTTTTATAGGATTTATGTAGGTTTTCTATTTTAATCATATACTCAAAAAGGATTTTAGCAGCCGAGGGCATCCATCAATTCAACAGTAAGACGCTTAGATTTTTATTTTGTTACATTAGAAATCGCCAAGAATTTGTTAAGTCGATTTTTATTTTGTTTTGAATTCTCTCTTGATAACAAAATAAATGGCAACGCCCATGATTGCAGCTAATACATAAGGAAATGCCATCAGGTAAGTTATGCCGTGATTGATGCCTTCTGCTACGCCTTGGTTGTCACCGGTCATCAAAGCTGCGCGACACATAGCACATTGGCTATAGCTGCTTAACGGAACGAAGGTTAAAAGGGCAACTAATAATGTTGTTTTATGGTACAGAGAGTTCATAATGTTCTTTTATTAAATGATTTAGTTGCAAAAGTTATTATGATTATCAGTGTTTTGCATCCAAAAGTTACTTGTAATTAATTTCTTACTAAGGTACGAATATCTTCAATAAGTTCATTTATTTGTGGTTCTTCTTGCCCTAACTCAGCAACAGCATCCCGTTCGATATAACCGCGATAATAAATAAGAGGGTTGCCAAAATCATCTTTACGAGATCTGATATATCCATCCTGATCGATTAATACAAATAATCCGTCGTGCATTATACCTCCTGGTTCTTGTGCGTCATCTTGAGCAATTAATTTGAACCCTTCTAATGCCAAGTTGTAAATTTTTTCGCGCTCACCGGTTAGTAAATTCCAGTGTGGATGAATAATTTTATGTTTATCTGCATATTCTTTTAAAGTTTCCGGAGTATCGCGTTTAGGATCAATGCTGAAGGAGGCAATACCGAAATTATCATTGTTTTTAAATTCTTCAGCAACCTCTATCAAATTTTGATTCATAATGGGGCAAATAGTTGGACAGCTGGTATAAAAAAACTCGACAACGTAAACTTTGCCTTCGTAATCCAATTGGCTGATGGTATCGTTGTGTTGATTTACAAGTTGAAATTCCGGAGCTTTAGCCTTTTCTCCATCTAAAACAATATACTCCAGCTCTTCTGTTTTTTTTATCTTTTTTTGCTTGGGAGCTGTTTTTCTACCGGTGATTTTATCCGGTTGAAGGAGCTCATCGTATTTGTAACGGTGGTTAAATTCCTTTACCGCCCAAAGGCCAAAAAGCAAAATTATCACAGATAAACCAATAATATACCCTCTTTTCCCTTTCATTGTTTTTTGTCAAATTTTAAAAAACTTTCTTCTTCGCGCTTCATTTTAAATCTGTACTCGGCCAACAGCACATTAATATCGTCTACCATTGTATTATTCAAAGCAGCTATAGTACTCGTTTCATAGCCGTAAAGTGTACGATCGGTGTCTTTGGCGTTCTTTTTGCGACCTCTTAAACCCAATTCCTTGTCGATTACAAAAGCATAAGGTGTTGCAAGATTTTCATTGAGACTTAAATCAGTTTCTAAACTGTTGAACAATTTCTGAATTTTCTCCGGACTTGTAAATAGAAATTTCCATTTGCTGACATTGATGCCGGTAAAGTCATGCAGTTCATCCAGAAGATTTTGCGCCTCTTCTTGACTTCCATCTTCGGCGACAATAATCATTTGAAAGTCTTTATAAATATAATTCTCTTTGTAAATTTTCTCATGAAGATTATAAGCATTTCCTTTTAATTTCGCAATATCGTTACCATAGAAACACAGTACTGTTACAAAGTCTTCAAATTGCAAGTCTTGGTCTTCCAAAGATCTGTAGTTTTCAATCGGATCTACTTCTTCAGTGAGTACGGGTAAATGCACAAAGTGATGTACCGCAGTTCCGAAAATGATATAAATCGTAACCGGAAGAGCAAAAAGAACAATAATTATAAAAGCCTTTCTCATAATCCAACCTGAAATGTGACAAAAATAAAAAAAGACGGTTGCAACAACCGTCTTTTTGAATATATTTAAGTGTTAAACTTGATTAAAAGTCCCATATCATAATGTCATTGTGTATGACTTCATATAAATAATCTCCTTCTACTAAAAACACGAACATCATATAGCTGATATAGAATGCTATTGTCCAAGTTATTGCACGTCTGAAATCAACAACTTCATCTTCCATGTGCATAAAGGCCCAAACGATATAGTAAGCTTTTACTACTGTCAGACCGACGAAAATCCAATTGAGGATATGCATGTTACACAAGGAGTGAGTTTCTAAAGCACCCGGCCTGAAGATTCCAAGTAGTACTTCAATAGCTGTTATTATCGCTAAAATCCAGAAGACATACCAGATTCTTTGGATTTGTTTTTTTCGTTTTTCGCTATAATTTTCTTTTGTTATTGTTTCCGCCATATTTTTTAATTTTATCCAGTTAAACTAAGTAGAAGAAAGTAAATACAAATACCCATACCAAATCGACAAAGTGCCAGTACAGTCCGATTTTTTCAACCATTTCATAAGATCCTCTTCTTTCGTAAGTTCCTATAAGTACATTGATAAATGTGATGGTCAGCAACATAAGCCCGATTGAAATATGGAAACCGTGAAATCCTGTAATAAAGAAAAAGAAGTTTGCAAATAGCGGTGGTCCGTATTCATTGTGTGTCAGATTTGCTCCTTCAACTACCCCGGCAGCTTCATTCTTCATAAAAGCTAAAGAGGCTTCTCTGTCAAGCATTATCTTTTGGTTGTTCTCATCGTAATTTGGGAAACGGATAAGCAGATTTTCATTCGCTTCAAAACCTGCTTTTACCTGATCGATGTTAACCGAAGGTAGTTCTCTTTCCGATAGAAACCAAGTTCCTTTGCTGCGCTCAAGCTGTTTGCGTTCAACGTCTAAAGGCGCAGCAATTTCTCTTAAGGTTTGCCGTTCTCCGTCGGTATTAAAAACTTTGACAATCTTTCCTCCGTGTGATTCTATCGCACCGTGGTGTCCTTGGATAAAGCCTGTCCACTCAAAAGCTTGCGAGCCTACAAAGATGAACCCTCCCAGAAGCGTTAAAGCCAGATAGAAAGTAACTTTCTTTTTGTCCATGTATTTTCCCGCATTAACCGATAAAACCATGGTCACCGATGAGAAAATCAATAGAAATGTCATAAACGCCGGGAAAATCATCGGCAAATCAGCGCCGGGAAAAAAGGGTACTTCATTAAACACCTCGTCGGCGATAGGCCAAATATCGAGATATTTGAAGCGCTGCATGCCATAAGCAGCCAGAAATCCGGTAAATGTTAGAGAGTCAGAGGCTAAAAATATCCACATCATAAGCTTTCCGTAAGAAGCGCCTAATGGTTTTTGACCACCACCCCATACGTTGCCTTCAGTACCAGTCTTTGCTATAGTTGCATCCATAGATAGTTAGATTGTTAAGGAATACGCAAAAGTAAGTAATTTTTATTATCCAAAAAATGTAATGAAGAAAAACAAATACAGCCAGATGACTCCAAGGAAGTGCCAGAAGGTTGTACCCAATTCTAATCCAAGGGTTTGCCCCGGTACATATCGCTTTTTAAAATGATTATAAA
>DATGSA010000217.1:0-34253 GCA_035303085.1 Flavobacteriaceae bacterium | reverse complement strand
TCGCTGTAGCGTAACTTATGAAAGCGAAGGGGCTTTCAACGGGTTTTCAGGAATAGAAGGATTGTAGATCCTGAGTGCAATCAATGTTGCAAATAATACCGAATCGACTCCGGCAATTAAAAGATTAAACCAATCAAAAATGCTCAAAAACCTACGTCTTTCGGTATTACACCAAAAGCTATTAGATTAAAAAACAAATCAGTATGGTGCAAGAAACCACGAGACTACGTCTCTGGTTTTGTATTTATTGCGTTCTTATGAAAGCGAAGGGCTTTCAACGGGTTTTCAGGAATAGATGGATTGTAGATCCTGAGTGCAATCAATGGTGCAAATAAGAAACCACGGAACTACGTTCCTGGTTTTGTATTTTCCATCCCCTTATGAAAGCGAAGGGCTTTCAACGGGGTTGGAAAATACAAAACCACGCTTTCCAGCGTGGTTTCTTGAGTGTCGTGATCGCGGCAGGATTCGAACCTGCGACCGTCTGCTTAGAAGGCAGATGCTCTATCCAGCTGAGCTACGCGACCGGGTTTATGTTTGTTGATTCTTTTAAATAATGATTCCTCAAATGCGAGAGGAAAACATTGTTTTTAAAATCGTTTGCAAATATAGCATAAGAACTTAATTAAACAATTTTGAATCGAAAAATTTTATAATAATCCTCGAGATTTTAATTCTAAGTATTTGTTTATCGTATGGATGGTCAAATTTTCGGGGGGAGTTAAAATGGCTTGGATTCCATGTTTTTGTAATTCCAACAACATTTTCTTTTTGTCTTGTTCAAATTCGGTTGCGATGGTCTGATCGTATATTTCTGAAATATTTTCCGCTTCTCTCTCGATCAATTCTTTCAGTTCTGTGTTTTCAAAAAAAATGACTACCAATAAATGTTTTTTCGCAATGGCTTTAAAATAAGGCAATTGTCGTTTCAGCGCATTAAAATGTTCAAAATTTGTATAGAGCATCACCAAACTTCTTTGCGAAACTTTTCTTCTTAAATGAGCATACAACAATCCCAAATCGCTGTCTAAAAAATCGGTGTCAACATTATACAGGGTTTCCAGGATATTGTTGAGATAGGTTTTTCGGTTATTTGCCGGCAAGAAATTTTCAATTTTGTGGGAATAAGTCAACATGCCTACTTTATCGTTTTTCTTTAACGCGATGTTTGAAAACGCCAGCGTGCTGTTGATGGCATAATCCAAGAGTTTCAAACCTTCGAAAGGCATTTTCATTACTCTTCCGGTGTTGATAATCGAATATACCGGTTGAGATTTCTCATCTTGGTATTGGTTGACCATCAGTTTATCACTTTTGGCAGAAGCCTTCCAGTTGATGGTGCGGATATCGTCTCCTCTGACATAATCTTTGATTTGTTCAAATTCCATCGTGTGTCCAATTCGTCTTATTTTTTTCAATCCTATTTCGGCCACGCGATTGTCGATTGCCAGGAAATCATATTTCTTCATCTGGATAAACGACGGATACACTTTGACCATTTGTTGATCTTGAAAAGCAAATCGGCGTTTTGCCAATCCAATTTTTGTGGAAACATATAGATTGAGTTTCCCAAAAACATATTCTCCGCGTTCAACCGGTTTTAAGTAATAGCGGAAATCCGATTTTCCTCGCGCTTTCATTTTAAGTTTTTTTAAAAAATCTCGTTTTTGAAATTGCTCGGGGATTTCATCTATAATTTCCAATTGAACGGGAAATGAAAAATAATTTTCAATATATATCGCAACCAAGTTTTCATCTGAATTGGAGAATTTATCCGGCAGTTTACGTTTTCCTTTCACTCCTCTTCCACTAAATAGAGCGATAATATCTCCCGACACAAATAGGATAAAAACAAACACCAATACCCATGCCACTGCATATAATGAATTCCACCAAAAAGAAAGAAAGAATACCAGAGACAGGCTGAAAATCACGTAGAAGAAACGTGTGCTAAGATATAATGCTTTAAAAAATCTAATCACCATTATCTGGGGATTTCTACGGATTGGCTTATCATTTCAATTACATTTTCCGGAATCATGCCTTCCATTTCTCTTTCCGGAGAAAGAATAATTCGATGTCTCAACACAGGGTAAAGTGATTTCTTTACATCTTCCGGAATGATGAAATCCCTACCATTAATAGCTGCAAAAGCTTTTGAAGCATTCATAATTGCCAAGGAAGCTCTTGGAGAAGCACCTAAGAACAAATGTGGATGATTCCTGGTTTTATGAACGAGGTTGGCGATATAATCCATCAATTTATCTTCGATAATCACCTCGTGGAGAAGGTTTTTATATTGCAAAACTTCCTCGACAGACAAAACCGGTTCAATCATCTCCAGCGGTTGTTTACTTTTTCGCTGATAATGGGTGTTTAAAATTTCGATTTCCTCTTCTAAAGAAGGATATTCAATATTGATTTTAAACAAAAAACGATCGAGTTGAGCTTCGGGTAAAGCGTAGGTTCCCTCCTGTTCTATCGGATTTTGTGTTGCCAAAACCATAAATGGAGGTTTCATTTGATATTGATTTCCGTCGATGGTGATTTGACGTTCTTCCATCACTTCAAAAAGGGCAGCTTGCGTTTTTGCAGGAGCGCGGTTTATTTCATCGATCAGTACTAAATTAGAAAAAATTGGACCCGGCTTAAATTCAAAATCGGTGTGTTGTGCGTTTAGAATCGAAGTTCCCAGCACATCGCTGGGCATTAAATCCGGAGTAAACTGAATTCGGCTGAAACCTGTTTTTATCGACTTGGCAAAAAGCTTAGCGGCCAAGGTTTTAGCTATTCCGGGGACGCCTTCGATTAAAACATGACCATCGGCCAATAGCGCTACGATCAGCAATTCGACAAACTCCTCTTGACCGATAATAATTTGATGCAATTGAGTTTTTAATTTTTCAACTGCCGCCTTTAAATCATCTAAAGGAATCCGACTGTCGAAATTTAAATTTTCCGAAACTTCTTGTTCGTTATCCAATCGTTCTTCTTGATTTTCATTGGGATTATTGTTTTCCATCAACTGTTCTTTTTAAAATTATTAATCTTTTTATTCAGTGATTTCAGCTCTGTTTTAGAAATATTTTCCTTGGTTTGTAATGTCCGAATTTCCTCAAAAAGCTCCTCGATCTCTTCTTCAGAAAGATCGGTTAATTCTTTCAATCTATTGACTAAGTCTCGGTTCACTTTATTCACCTCTGTTCTTAGATTTGTACGAACATACTCTAAAAATTGTTCAATCTTTTTATGGGCTATTGCCGTGTGGTCTTTCTGATCTAAATACATTCCTGCAATACTTCGGGTGAATTGATAAGATTTATTTTTTAAAGGTGAAATCACTCGGATAGCTTTTTGTTTTCGCTTTCCTTCAAAAACAATAAATAAAATCACTCCGATTATCAGCAAATAATATCCCCATTTTAAATATTTATTCAGTAAAATTACATACAAAGGAGAAGAATAAAACATATCCCAATTATATTTCGGATCGAGGTAAGCATCAAAATATATTTCGTTTTCCAAATCGAGATAGGCAAGAATTCTCTCCATATATTCATAATTATCATTCTTTAGCAAGAAAAAATTAGAAAAAACTTCCGGAGATGAATGGAATAATAATTCCCCTTTTCCGTAGGGAATTCGTAGAAAATTAATCTCTTTAAAAACCTCTTTATCTTCCTTTACAAAATTTTCATAACCCAATACGGTTTGATTTAAGGTATCAATTTTGCTAAAATAATTCAAATTTTCATCTCGTTCAAATATATAAGGCTCATCTGATTTCAAATTGGGATTGGCAAAACTGTATTCTTTATAATTAATAATATTATCGCCGTGAATACCGTGTTTAAATTCAAGTTTAAGCGAATCTGAATCGAAGATATGGGAATATACTGCTGAGATAAAAAGTGTGTTTCCTTTTTCTACCCATTCCAAAAACTCTTCTTGTGAATGTTTTTCAAAAATTATCCCTTCATAAATAAACATGTAAGTACCTGATATGGAAGAATCCCTGATAAATTGCAAGGGAGGTTCACCGATTAAATTAAGATTTTCAGTGTGTTCTTTTAAAGTTTCAAAGAAGATATATTTACCATAAGGAATTTTATCTTTTATCGAATAAGTTTTCGTCCAGTTCACCGGATCGGGAGCGCTTGCTTCTAAATAAATCAATATGCCCAACATTGTAGTCAGGCCAATTAAAAGTATTTTATATCCTTTAGACATAGCGCGGTGAATTTAGTTGTTCTTCAATATTGTCGAACTCTTTTTTGGCTTGTTGATATTGCAATTGAGTGGGTTTAAAATCTCCATACCAAATAAATTCATACAGCCGAGTAATCACATCAAACTGAACCGCCATTTCATCTTGTTTCAATTCATATTGATATTCCTGATTGGTTTTTTGATATTGGTAATCGATAAGGTTTTTATCTTTTAATATTTTCAAAATAAGCAGGTAGGAATATCGCACTGCCAATCTGTAATTCTGTTCAGCTTGTGCTTGTTCAATCAGTTTAGGGATATCTTCACTTCGCATAATTTTCTCCTCGTCAGAAAGTAATACTTCGGGAGAAGTGGCGGGTTTCATCAAGGCACGGCTGGTATTTAATCGATTAAAAAGCCAAATTGCAAACCCTATCAACCCTATAATCAAAATATATTTCAGGAACTCCATCGCGTTAAAAAACCAATTTCCCGGTTGTATATCACCTACTAAGCCTTCCCAAAAAGATCGCCATAAACTACTCAACCAAGATTTAAAAGATTGCCACCAGTTTTCAGGATTTTCTTTTTCAGCATAATCAAAAGCCTTGTCTTCTTTAAATTTTTCGAACTGTTCCACATCTATTTGAACAGGTTGTATTTCTTGGTTTTGGTCAGTACGAATTTCTTGTGCAGTGGAGGCAGAATCATTCGTTGGTTGAGCTGTCATCTGAAAACAGGCCAATCCGAAAATCACAATAACACAAAAAACAAATCGCATACTTATAATTCTCTACCCAAATTTTCTATAGTTTCAAAAGCTCCGGTACGGTTGCGCTTTTCATCTAAACTAAAATAAAGAAAAACGGTTGATACAATAAAAAACACATATAAAACAAATTGTGCCAAAGAACCAATCAAACTCAGAATCAAATAGGGCCAATCATATATATCACTTAAAGAAGACATATCTCCTGGTGATTCAACAAAAGTCATCGTTTTGATTAAAGAATAAATCACAGCGGGAAGTTGAAAAACCGAAGCACCGACATAAAAAATAATCATCATTAAAAACAAAATCAAAAAACTCATCCACCAATTGCTTTTAATCAGTTTAAAGCTATAAGTGATTGATTCTCTCACTCCTTTTTGTTTAAAAACCATTATTGAAAACACCAAAGACAAGGGTACAAAAAGATAGATTCCCGGAGCAAAACACAATAGCAATCCGAAAATCACCATAATTCCGGCTACAAATGCCAGACTAAAGAAGTTCATCCATCGGTGTTTCACTTTATCCGCTACTTCTGCAACATTGATTACTCCTTCATTCTCGATATAAGACTGTATAGCAAAGTTTATCGCGGCATAAAATATGGCGTAAAACAATATAGAAACCACCAAAATAAACATAATTCCCAAGAAAAATGTCATCGCAAATCTTGAAGTAATATCCTCCAGATGTTGCTCAAATTCGGCACTAAAAATATCAGTACTACCTTTTAAAACCAAGTAGTTGTAGGCGAAATAGGAAAGCAACATAACGAGCATCACCGGGCCTACCACTTTGTAAATTACTTGAAAGAGGCTTTTATAATTTTCTCTGATAAATTTAAATGTATCGGAGAGCACTTCTCCCAAATCTCTTTCTTTTTGGAAATTAGTCAATTCTTGTTGCTGCATTTGCTTCTTGTTTTTTGTGTAAATGAATCGGATAAAAAACGTAATAAAATAATATCAAGGCCAAAGATCCGCCAATAATAACAACAGCCAACCAATCGGGCATATCGGTATGTCGGGTTACAAAACCTTCCAAAAATCCTGCAATGATGAAAAACGGAATAGTACTCACCACGATTTTCAATCCATCTTTAACAGCTAAGGTAAAGGATTTTACTCTTGAATAAGTTCCGGGAAAAAGGATTCCCCGGCCCACAACCAATCCGCCACAAGCGGCTACGATAATTACGGCAATTTCAATTGTTCCGTGAATCCAGATGGTGCGCATTGACTCCCAGAGCATTCCTTCTTCATAAAAGAAATATTGAAAAACGCCTAACATTATGCCATTGCTCATCATGACATAAACTGTTCCGACGCCCAATAAAACCCCTAAAGTAAAAGCGAGTAAAGCCACGCGAATGTTGTTGATCGTTATTCCCAAAAACATATTCATTTCGGTTTGTTGTTTATAAACAGCCATGGGATCACCTTTTTCTATATTGCTTAAAGTCATATCGATATAAGCATCTCCCAGAATAACTCTGGTAAAAGTTTCGTCTTGTGTAGCTGAAAGTACTCCCAAGATCACAAAGACAAAAAACACGACAAAAGCCAATAAAAGTTGCTTTTGGTATTTATAAAAAAACAGCGGAAATTCTTTGATGAAAAAATTAATTAAGCGATTGGAAGATTCTTTTTTGGTTTTATAAATTTTTTGATGAGCTTTGTACGCCAACATATTGAGGTAACTTGACGTGTTGCTTTTGGGGTAGAAAGTTTGCGCATAGCTTAAATCATCGGTTATCTCTAAATATAATTCAGATAACTCATCGGGGGAAACTTGCACTTTATTCGAAATGATATTTTCAAATTTAGTCCATTTGTTCCTATTTTGTTTTATAAAAGCTGCTTCACGCATAATTCCCAAAAAAAACAAGCAGTCAAATAAACGCATTAAATGAATGAAATTCAAGTAGAAACCGCACAAAATGTTCAAATAGAGCAGAACATTGCCAACCTCGGTACGCGTATCGCCGCTTTTCTTTTGGATATTTTGGTGATTATTCTTTATGAAATCTTAATGATGTTTCTATATGATTTACTTATGTCGGACAACCTGATCAGAGGAAGGGAGATTTGGGTCTTCAGCTTGGTTTTTGGCCTGCCTCCATTTCTTTATCATCTACTTTTGGAAATGTTCAACAACGGGCAGAGTATCGGAAAAGCACTCTTAAAAATCCGCGTTGTGCGTTTAGACGGAATGCCTCCTCGATTTTCAAATTATCTTATCCGTTGGTTATTGCGGTTTATAGACATCAGTATAAGTTCGGGGGCAGTAGCTATTTTTGTGTTTTTGCTCAATGGTAAAGGACAACGTTTGGGAGATATTGCAGCAAAAACAACGGTTATTTCGGAGCGGAAAAATGTTAGTTTAGAAGGTGGTTTACTTATCACAATTCCCGAAAATTATGTGCCTACTTATCCGCAGGTAACTATATTTACCGATTCAGAAATTCAAAAGATCAAAGACTTGTATCAAAACGCCAAACAGAATAATGATCAGAAGGTGATGATTTCTTTGGCAAATAGAATAGCTGATGTCCTGGAGATTGAATATGAACAAACTCCTTTGGCTTTTATTGATAGAATACTTAGTGATTATAAATATTATACCCAACAATAAATCTTTTACCAAAACTCAGTTGTTTTATTTATGACAGTCGATTACATATTTATTCTGGATCTTATTGGAGTGATTGCTTTTGCGGCTTCAGGTGTGCTCACTGCCATGCGCAAACGCATGGATGCTTTTGGTATTTTCATCGTGGCTTTTGTCACCGCTTTAGGCGGGGGTACGCTAAGAGATGTTTTAATCGATGTGCCGGTATTTTGGATGCATAACACCATTTATCTCTTTGTTATTATAGGGACAGTTATTCTTTCTATTTTCTTCCAAATAAAATTAGTACGTCTTAAACGCGCATTGGTGTTTTTTGACAGTATCGGTTTAGCAGTTTTCACACTTATCGGACTTGAAAGAGCTTTAGCTGCCGGGTTTTCTCCGGAAATCTGTATTGCTACCGGAACGATGACCGCTTGTGTTGGTGGAATAATCAGAGATATATTATCCAATAAGATTCCCATTATCTTTCATAAAGAAATTTATGCCACAGCTTGTATATTGGGAGGAGGTGTGTATTTCGCTTTGAAACTTACTCCAATGTCGGGGTTTTTCATTTCATTAATCACCCTTTCAATTATTTTCGGGGTTCGTATCTTGGCTGTTTACCACGATTTAAAATTACCTTCAGTTTATGCCGGTAAAAAGTAATGTGCTGAAATCAATCCAAAACTCTAACTTTTATTTCAACATTTTCCACAGGCCACTGACTGGATTCCCCTGTTTCCACTTGATTTATTTTTTCTGCCACGGACATTCCTTTGGTGACTTTTCCAAAAATAGTATGTTCTTGATCTAAATGTGATGCTCCTTCTTTATCCATCAAAATGTAAAACTCAAAAGGTGAAGAGGCTTTACTGACATTTTGTCGGGCATATTTAGCCGCAGCCAAAGTTCCGTATCGGTGTCGATATTTGTTGTGAAACTCTTTAGGAATTAAAAAACTTCCAATCCGTTTTCTCATTCTCGAGGTGATAACGTTATCGCTATTTCCTCCTTGAATAACAAAATCTTCATCAACTCGATAAAAATATGTCGTGTCGAAATAACCCAAATTTGCCAAATAAATAAAATTTGCCCGATGCAATGGGGTATCGGTAAACAGTTCTAGTTCAATATCTCCAAACTTTGTTTCAATTACCGCCCGCGTCTGGGGATGAGTTTTTCCATATTCGGTTAGAAAAGGAATCAGTTCTTCTTGTTGAAGTTTACTGATGGTATCCAATTCGTATTTGGATTTGATCTGATTCCGATTATTCTTCGTTTGGTTTTTCTGTTGTTTCTTTTGAACGTTATTTTTATTTGATTTAGAAGTCTCATTTTGATTAGTTTTAGTATCTTGACAGCTCAAAATTACAACTGCACCAAGCAGGATAAAAACTTTTTTAATCATGGAATTTTCACATTTTACAGAATTAATGTCAAAAGTAAAAAAAATACCTTTGGCAGGATTAAAAGCACACCAAGAAATGATTCCATTAAACAGTGAAGTAGAATTAAGAGAGGAATTTATCAAAAAGAAAAAACCTCAAGATGCGGGAGTTTTAGCGTTATTTTACCCCAGTGTTTCTCAAGAAACCATGTTACTATTAATCTTGCGCAATACCACACCCGGGGTTCATTCAGGGCAGATGGGTTTTCCAGGAGGTCGTATAGAAGCGCAAGATAAAAATTTAGAAGATACTGCCCTGCGAGAGACCTATGAAGAAATCGGTGTTTTGCCCAGTAATATTAGCATTGTCAGAAAACTGACCAAGACTTATATTCCTCCCTCCAATTTTTGGGTTCATCCTTACCTGGGATTAGCAAAAAAGACGCCAAAATTTAGACGACAAGAGACTGAAGTTGAGCAGCTGGTTCCTATCAAACTGGTAGATTTCTTAAACGAAAAAAATATAGTTAAAGAAACTTTATCAACCAGTTATGGAGAATATATCGATGTACCTGCTTTTTCATTAAACAATAAAATAGTTTGGGGAGCAACTGCTATGGTATTAAATGAAGTGAAAACCTTGTTTAAAGAAGTCTATTAATTTTCTAATTTGGTTATATTTGTCGTCTATCTAAAAAACTTCTTTATTAATGGGTTTATTCAAAAAAGATCCTTTCGGTCATTATCTTTTTCTAAAAAGATGGTTAATATGGATTTTGGGACTGTTAACCCATAGACGATACCGAGGTTTCAATGAACTCAAAATCGAAGGGTCAGAGGTTATCACCAAACTACCGGAACGCAATGTGTTATTTATTTCTAATCACCAGACTTATTTCGCCGATGTCGTGGCCATGTATCACGTGTTTAATGCCAGTTTGCACGGTCGGATTGACTCGATTAAAAACATCGGTTATCTTTGGAATCCAAAAATGAATATTTATTACGTCGCTGCTAAAGAAACCATGCGAGAAGGATTACACACTCGGGTGATGGCCTATGGTGGGGCGGTTGCCGTTGAACGAACTTGGCGGTCGGCGGGAAAAGATATCAATAGAAAAGTGAAATTCAGTGATATTTCCAAGATAGGAAGAGCACTGGATGACGGTTGGTTAATTACTTTTCCTCAAGGCACCACTACTCCATGGAAACCGATTCGAAAAGGAACGGCACACATTGTTAAAAAATATAAACCTATTGTAGTGCCTATTGTTATCGATGGTTTTCGACGTTCCTTTGATAAAAAAGGAATGCGTATCAAAAAACGAGGAATCCTTCAATCGATGATTATTAAAGAACCGCTTGAAATCGATTATGAAAATGATTCGGTAGACAGTATTATTGAAAGAATGGAATACGCGATTGAACAACATCCTTCATTCCTAAAAGTAATCCCGCTAAAAGAACTCAAGCTTCAAGAAGAACTCAACGAAATGAGGAGGTATAGCTATAAGGAGGAAGATAAAGAGGAATGATTCAAGGAGTCAGGGTTTCAAGGTATTAAGGAATCAAGGGTTCAAAAACTCAATGATTCATATTATATAGTTAAAGGTTTTAAAAATGCGAATTATTTATAATTCTACGGTAAACGCTCCTTCTTCGACGCCTAATTCTTTCAGGTTATCTTGTACGCTATCAATCATCGGCGGCGGGCCACAAATATAAAAATCCTGTTCTAAATCGGTGATATATTTTTTTAAATAATCAGCATCTATTCTACCGTGATCATATTTTGGAATTTCCTCTTGGTCTAAAATATTAATAAAATCATCTCCTAAAATTCTTTCAAAATCTTCTTTCCGGATAATATCTTTTTCGGTTTTATTGGCAAAGATCAATTTATTTCCCTTCGCTTTACCATCTTTTTCGAGTTGTCTGAAAATTGCAATAAATGGCGTTACTCCTGCTCCACCGGCAATAAAAGTTCCGGTGTCTTTATAATGAATCGCTCCCCAAACATCGTGGAGAATCAGTTCGTCCCCTTCTTTTAATGTTCCAATTTTTTTGGTCACCCCGTCGTGATCGTTATAGATTTTAATATTAAACTCCAAAAACGGTTCTTCATTTAAACTCGTGAAGGTAAAAGGTCTTAATTCATCTTCCCATCCTTTTTGGTTAACGCCGACTTCTGTGGCTTGCCCCGGTGTGAATTCATATCCTTCAGGTTTTTCAACCCTGATTAAATTAACGTCGTGCGTCAACGGCTCTACCTTGGTGATTTTAACAATATGTTTTTCCATGATCTGTTGATATATTTGTTTCTAATTAACCTTTCTATCGCAACGATTTCTCAGCAATCAGCTTTAAAATTACAAATAATTCTACTTTCCCAACAATATTTAACTTATAAAACACAAATAACTCCTCTTATATTATATTTTCACAATAGCACTCCTCAGTACATCTTACCTAAAAACTAATAGGTTTTACTCATATCTTTAGGGATAATTAAATTAAACTCTGTCAGCTTCATATCTTCCGGAAGTGGTAAATTCTTTTCATCGGATTCTCCTACTGAGATCACAGCAATTTTCCACCGTTTTTTCTTATTCTTCAAATACCAATAAATTCCGCCATAAGCTTTGGAGTGATAATCACCGTTGAAGTGCAGAAACAAATGTCTTCGGTTAGAATTTTTGTAAATACTCTCGGCCATCGTCGCGTCTTTTAAGGCCTGCGCAACTACATATCCTTCGGGTTCGTTCATTTCATGATCCTTCATCATATCCAAAATCTCTATATAACCCGGGGTTTCCATATCAACTTCTACCGGCAGTTTTGCCATAAATTTTCGTTCTTCTTTCGGATAGGCATTCAAGCTGTCTTGTCCTGATTGGGCAACAATCGCCGCATATCTTCTTGGAATATTTGTAGCGATAAATTTTAATTGATGGGTTTTGGCAAAATCCAATAACGGTTTATAATCGGTGTCGAAATTAGACCACAACCTCACTTGTTCGTGAAGCTGCTCAGCATCTATAGAATCTTTTAGATACAAATCGATGGCTGATTGGTTGTCGCGTTCAAACATTTCCGCTCCTAAAATCAGTTTTTTATCTTTTTCTGCATAAAGAGCTTCTGTAGTTTTTAATTGAAGCCAATGCACCATGGCATTGTTGTGGTATTCTCCAAATAAAATCACATGATAATTTTTCAATTGCCCAATCATCTGACCAAAATCAACCGGTTCAGCTTGTTTGTTATAAAACTGGTATGCTTTTAATTCTTGTGCTTTTATCGTTACGCTGAAAAGGAAGAAAAATAAGAATAATTTTTTCATGTGGTTTTATTCGATTGGGTGAATTTAATCAAATAAACGCAATAAAACTTATTTCGTAAATCGTTCTGCAAAATACTCTGGACTTTCAGCGCTTTTGATCGGGAATTCGTTTCGTGGTTGCACCTATGAGAAAATCAATTAAAAATCATCTTCTTCTTTATTTCCCTCGCGGAACTTTACAATTAATATTAAACACAAAAAAGCCTTAGCAACCTCATTTGAGAGTGATAGGTTCAAACCAGACCTTCTTCAAAACAACATAAAATTGCTAAGGCTTAATAATATAAAAATGTGAATTACGAACGGAGCGTACTGTACCCTTTGTCTTTTAGTTCATACATCCGCAACCACCCGTGCGGGATAATTTCTATTCTTTTATCTACTTTTGATTTATCTACTTCCATAAGATCCAAGGCATATTCGCAAACGCTAAAGTTCATGCCCGCTTCGATTCCACGATTTAAAAATTCTTTCAATTCCGGGTCTTCAACAATTGCTTTTGCCAATTCCCCAATCATGACCATTTCAAATTTATATTCGTTTTTCTTCAAATGCATTCTCTCTGCAGTCTCCACACCCACTTTAAAATGCAATACATCGGGGACCATCACCGCAAATTTGGTGGAAGTACCTTCATAAACGTAATCATCTGTATTTGGCGCTGGTTTGGTTTGAGCTGCCGTTGAAAAGCTGCTTGCTAAAAAGACCAAACTCAGCATTAAAACACTAAAAAAAGATTTTACTTTCATAAGAATTATATTTTATGTTTAATGTTCGCAAACTACCCAACTTTCTGCGTTTTAATTGTGACCCACGTTACTTTATAGGTTTAAATCATCCTTAAATTACCGAAAGATTCGAAATATTTATTCAAGTATTCCTTAATTCAATTACATTTGCTCTCAAAACAAAGAATACTATGAAAATTTGATTACATTCTTCTACTTACAATAGCTGCTGAAAACTTAATTTATGTGTTATTATATTGAACAAAATACTTCGGCTAAAAAAATCAGTAAAACTTTTCAAGCTAAATTTGAAGACCCGGGTTTATTTCACCCAAAAGATCAAATTAGTGCTTTCGACTTCCCCTTACTTCCAATTTTAAAAGGTGAAAATTCTCAAGTTTTTCAATTGGCATTTTGGGGATTGATTCCACATTGGGCAAAAGATAAAGAAATCAGAAAAAACACTTTAAATGCAAGGTTAGAAACTATAACCGAAGTAGCTTCTTTTCGCGAAGTAACCGAACAGCGCTGCATCTTACCGGTCACCGGATTTTATGAATGGAAATGGTTGGACAGCAAAGGCAAACGAAAAGAAAAATATCGAATCGGGGTGGTCGAGAAACCGATATTTGCTTTAGCCGGATTGCACAGTACTTGGACAAATCCCAAAGATGAAAACTTAGTCGAATCGTTTTCATTATTGACTACGGAAGCAAATCCCATTATGGCGGAAATTCACAACATCAAAAAACGCATGCCTTTGATAATGGATTCCAGTCAAGCGAAAACGTGGTTGGAATCAGGAGAAATTCAACTAAAAGATAACCTGGAAACCATTTGTTTAGAAAGCGATGGACAATTGGATTTGTTTTCTTAGTTTTGGAAAACAGCCCGTGAGATTTCTAAATCAAATTGAAATCTTGTTGATTTATTCGTTATTTTAGAGTGAGTATTCGCATTTAAAAAAAATAATTATGAAAATCGAACTGATCAAAGGAGATATTACTAAAATTGAAACCGATGTTATTGTCAACGCAGCCAATTCTTCCTTGATGGGCGGTGGCGGAGTTGATGGCGCTATCCATCGATCGGGCGGTTCTGCTATTTTAGAAGAATGCAAGAAAATTATCGATGAGCAAGGAGAATTGCCAACAGGAGAGGCAGTGATTACCGGAGCTGGGAAGTTACCATCTGATTATGTAATTCATACTGTTGGTCCTGTCTGGAAAGATGGCAGTAAAAATGAGGCTGAACTTTTGAACAATTGTTATAAAAACAGTTTGAAATTAGCCGAAGAAAACAATGCGAAAAGTATTGCCTTCCCCAATATCAGTACCGGGGTTTATGGTTTCCCGAAAAAGAAAGCTGCCGAAATTGCTGTAAAAACAGTAAAGGATTATAAGGGATCTATCGAAAAATGTGTTTTTGTATGCTTTGACGATGAAAATTATTCGCTTTATGAAAGCCTGTTGAAAGAATAAATATTTTTTGGGTGAATTATTTTTGATTATACATCGATTTAATTATTCCGTCTGCTAATCCAATTTTTGGCACATATAACTTTCTGGATCCGCTCCATTCCATTGCCGCCAAGTAAATTTTGGTTGCCGGAATAATTACATCCGCACGATCGAGTTTCATTTCTAATTCGAAAACTCGATCTTGGTAAGAAAGCGAATTTAGGTAATCATTATAATTGTTTAAAAAAGTATAAGTAAGTGGTTTTCCTCTTTTGCGACCGCTGTGTTTAAAAATGTGGTTGATATTTCCTCCGGAACCTATCATCCTGATAGATTTAAATTTTTTCGTTTCCTTTTTAACCCAAGATTCGGCTTTTTCCCAAAGTGAAGGTTTAACCATGTCATTTAATATGCGAACTGTACCCAATTTAAAAGATTTAGAAGCGATGGTTTTTCCATTTGAAAAAAGGGTGAACTCTGTACTTCCACCTCCTACGTCGACATATAAATAGGTTTTATCGGATAAAATCAGTTCTCGTAGATTAGTTTTAGCAATAATCGCGGCCTCTTGTTGGCCGTCGATGATATCGATTTTTATTCCGGTGTTTTCTTTAATTATTTCTGCCAACGCTTCACCATTATCAGCTTCCCTCATCGCTGAGGTAGCACAAGCTTTATACTTATCGATTTGATGTGCTTTCATCAACAAGCTAAATGCTTTCATGGTATTTTGCACTCGTTCTGTATTTTCAGCAGATATCCCACCATCCACAAATACATCTTGTCCCAACCTAATCGGCACCCGCACCAAGGATATTTTTTTAAACCGCGGGGGTTTATCCGGCGTTGTAATTACAGTATTAATCAGTAATCTCACGGCATTAGAACCGACATCAATCGCGGCAAAACGTTTTATTTCCACAAATACTTAGTTCTTTAGATTTAATTCTGATTCAGTTTGTTTTTGTAATAATCGTAAGTTACAAATTGACTTCGCACTTCTTCTTGAAGGTCATTTACCCGATATGCATTTTCTATTTCAGCCGAAAAATCTCTGGCTTTTACGTTATCGTTCCAACAAATATTAAAAGTATCCGACAATTCTTGTTGTATGTCTTTTTGATAAATTGGGCAGGTCACTTCCACGCGATCATCCAAATTTCGCATCATCAAATCAGCAGAAGATATAAAATATTTAGGCGCACCTGCATTTTCAAAAATAAAAAGACGTGGGTGTTCTAAATATCTATCCACAATACTGATCGCTTCAATATTTTCACTTAACCCCTGAACTCCGGGAAGCAAACTACAAATACCACGTACTATCAATTGGATTTTAACCCCAGCGTTACTCGCCTCATAAAGTTTATCAATCATTTTATAGTCCGATAAACTATTCACCTTAATTTTAATATTGGCCGGTAATCCCTTTTGTGCATTGCCAATTTCGGTATCGATTAATTTTTCAAATCGGTTTCTGGTATGGTGAGGAGAAACGATTAAGTGCTTGTAATGCTGAACCTTATAATTGGTTTCGAAAAAATCAAAGAGTTTATCCACATCTTTAAGAATTTCCTGATTTGCAGTAAACAGACAATAATCCGTGTAAACTTTGGCGGTATTTTCATTGAGATTTCCGGTACTTACAAAGCCATATCGACTGATGTTATTTCCCTCTTTTCGTGCTATTACACAAGTTTTACTGTGTACTTTCAACCCTCTTACGCCAAAAATCAGTTGTACGCCTTCCCGCTGTAATACTTCAGCATAATGAATGTTATTGGCCTCATCAAATCTTGCTCTAAGCTCGATTACCGCGGTTACTTTTTTCCCATTTCTCACCGCATTAATCAAAGATCCGGCTATGTTGGAAAACTCAGCCATTCGATAAATGGTGATTTTAATCGATTTCACTTTGGGATCAATAGCCGCTTCTCGTAAAAATCGAACCGTATAAGAAAAGGTATGGTACGGCACATATTGCAAAAAGTCTCTATCCCAGATTTGTTTTAATAAACTTCCTTCAATTTTTAACCCCGCAATAGGCAAAGGTTGAAAGGTGGGATAAAGCAATTCTTTTGCCCCCAAATTAGGAAATTTCATATAATCTCTTCGGTTGTGATAACGTCCGCCGGGAATGATACTGTCGAAATCATCAATTTTCATTTGGGAAAGTAAGAATTGCAAAATATCATCTTCAATTTGCTCGTCATAAACAAAACGAACGGTTTGCCCTTCTACCCTTCCCTGCACACTGGCCATCAATTGTGCTATATAACTTTTATTCAAATCGCCGTCGATATCCAACTCCGCATCTCGAGTAATTTTAATCATATGTGCTGAAAGCGTTTTATAATCAAAAATACTGAAATAGCTCTTCAAGTTATATCGAATTAAATCATCTAAAATAATGACATATTTTCTTTCGTCTTCAGAAGGCAACACCACAAAACGCTCGACATCCAGTGGAATTTCTATCAGGAAAAACTTCTTTTTTCGCGAAGCATTTTTATTGAGAATCATTTTTACGGCCAGATAAGCCATATTATCTTTCAGCTTGGGAATTTTATCAAAATCAGTTAATAAAATAGTAGCCAACGCCGGACTGACTTTCTCCAGAAAATAATTTTTTACAAATTCAGCTTGTGTTTCACTTACTTCTTCTTCGTTGATAATGAAGATATTATGACTTTTTAAATCTTCATGAATTTTATGTAAAATTTCAAGACTGGTATTTTGTTGTTGAATAACAATATCGGTTATTCGTTTCATCAGTGCATCGGCTTCAAATCCACCCAGGAAGTTTTTCCCTTTTCTTCCCGCTTGCTGAATACGTTTGACAGCAGCATAACGCACCTTAAAAAACTCATCTAAGTTATTGGAAAAGATTCCCAAAAACCTCAACCGTTCCAAAAGCGGTACCCGTTCATCTGCTGCTTCTTGTAAAACGCGCGCATTAAACTGTAACCAACTGATTTCACGATTCTTATACCTTTCTTTATACTTCATTGAAAACCTAAATTATTATTAGCTGTAGTTTCAATTAGCTATTAATTAAAAAACACTCATAATTTTCACCTTTTTTGTTTACCCCGCCGGGCCCTCCTCCCAAGGCGGACACGGTAAAGAGAGCAAAAATGGCCGAAAATTCAATTATTTAACACTTTGTAAAACTAAGGACCTTAATGAGGTGTAATTAAATTTTTCTACGAACAAATTTCAGAATATATATTATATTTTCACACATAAATTCAGAATATCAACGCAAAAATAAACTATAACCATATTGTTTTATAGCAACCGATAATGGAAATGTTATTTTATCAGGGAGCCAATCTTTTAACCTTCCAATTTCCTTCTTTTAATTCATATAAAAATCTGTCGTGTAAGCGATTTGGTCTTCCTTGCCAAAATTCTATCGCTATGGGTTTAATCATAAATCCCCCCCAAAATTCAGGACGAGGAATCGGTTTATTTTCAAATTTTTTCTCCAATTCATTTTGCCGATTTTCCAAAACTTCTCGATTTTCAATAGGTTGACTTTGGTGAGAAACCCAAGCCCCAATTTGACTTCCTCGCGGGCGTGTATTGAAATATTCATCAGAACCTTCGTCCGATAATTTCTCCGCATTTCCTCTTACGATTACTTGTCGTTCTAACAGCGGCCAAAAAAAGGAAAGAGAAACTTTTGGGTTTTCTTGAATAGATTTTCCTTTTGCACTGCTATAATTCGTGAAAAACACAAACCCATCATCGTTGAATTTTTTTAAGAGCACAATTCGATTATGCGGGAAACCATCAGTATCTATACTACTCAAAGTCATTGCGTTATTCTCTGAATCTCGATCGATTTCCTCCACCTCTTCAAACCAATTCTTGAATAATTCCATCGGATTATCAGTTAGTAAATCAGCTCTTAATTCTGATTTTGTATATGCTTTTCTGTGATAAGCGAGATCTTTCTCCATAGCAAATATTTTATTTTGCAATGTAAAGTAAAGTGGTATAAGAAAAAAGAAAAATAGGATTCAGGTACGGTAAAATTGAAAGGCTGTTGTTTAATTCAACGTAGATATCTTCTATTTCAATTTGGATTAGAAGAAAGAATATTAATTTCCGATTAAAAATTACAACCACCTCGAAAATAACTAAATCTTCAGTTTATTTATTTTATTTTTTTTTTAAAGACATAAGCTCCTTCCCTTTTAGAACTCTTCAAGGGTTTGGAGCCCCTTGAAGAGTGGGATTCGCATATCACTCTTAAACATTTATACATCAAAAACATGAAAGTTCTTCCCCTTTGGGAACCCCTTCAAGGGCTTGGAGCCCCTTGAAGGGTTAGCTTCGTGTATTCTCCTTAAATCGTATATATCAAGAAGATAAAGCTCCTTCTTTTCTAAACAACCCTACTTATAATGTTAGGTGTTTCAAGAATAATTCAAGGCTGATATTTTCGAATTCAATACAGATTGAAAAATTATTTATTGCTAATTTCCTAAACCTCAAACAATATATAAATCAGTTTTCACTTAAAACGGCAACTCAATGTTTTCCGGATCGATAAAATCTTTGTTGTAAGGGTTTTCCAAATAGCTTAAAAACGGCTCTTGGAACCGTAAGATTTGTCCTTTTTCAATGCCATAAACCATCCAGTAATTCGACAACAACCGCGCATAAAAATCATCCGACCACAATCCGTAAAGAGGAAGTTCGGGATTGGTTTGTTCAACCGGAAGGGATTCTATTTCTATTTTACCATCATCCAAATCAAGTTTGTGATTGGGAGTATACTGCAATAAATCTAACCGGTAATGAAAGCGCGCATACAGCTCTTCAAACTGTGCGGGATGTAAAGTATAACCTTTCATTTTCTCAATCAATTCAGCTTCGGTTTCTTTTACAATTCCATTGTCTTGAAAACATACAATAAATCCAAAACCATTTACGCCAAATTGAAAGGAAAGGTTGATGATATCATCTCGAAAACTCAAGATATCCGCTGAGTATTTCAAAGGAAAGACTATAATACTCCAAGGTTTGTGCACGCTAAAAGTGATCGGTTCAATAAGGGACTGCATCATATGATGAAACTTTCCCAATTTGTCTCGAAGTTTATTGGCGAGTTTAAAAGCTTTGCCTACTTCTTGATTTAATTCCCATTCGCCCATCATTTCCAAATATAACAACCCATATACGATACGACCTGACCATTGGAAGATAACCAATTCATCTAACTGATTCACCGCTTCATATCCATGATCAAAAGCTTGTTTAAATTGTTTGTCCAATTCATCAAATGCAGCCTTCACTCTTGGTGCACAAGGGATTTTTAAATCTTTATACTGCATTGATTTGGCTTTGGTGTTTTGCATCAAAGTGATTTCTTCCTCACCAAACTCAAACTTCTCCATTAACCATTCCGGAAATACCGTCATTTCGTCGGTGGTCAAATCCCCGGATAAAAAACAGAAATGATTATCAAAAATCATGTCCTGAAAAGGATTAAAAAGATCTAAAGCCATATAATTTTATTGTAAAAATTTATCGGCAAAGATAAGAGAAATAATGAGGAAGTTTTTGGATTTATAAGTTGAAAAGGCTTATTTTTTCTCCATCGCATAAAGCGCGAATGTTCCCAACCAATGGCTGCCCATATAAGAATCGTCATCAAGGATATTATGGAAGGAATAGTTGAAGTGTTTATCGCCTAAGGTTCTTAGGTGTTCCATGTCTTCATATTTATTCGATAAATCATAAAACACACGAGCACGGCTAAAGTTTACGCCATCCAAATGAACCAATTTCCCATCTTCTCTGTCGGAAACCTTCCCGACTTTCATATCAAAATCCTTCTTTAAAATTTGAGGTAGAAAGTCTTTCAACCAAGAACGAAACCTTTTTTCCGATAGCACTCGCTCCATCAAAGCAACTTCTTCCAAGCAAGGAGAGAGAAAATCAAATCCACCGGGTTCATAAGCAATCGGACAATTATTGTCGTGCAGGTAATAAGATTTCGCCCAAAAATCGACTAAGTTTTTAAGATCTTTATTTTCTACAGCTTCGGCATAATCATAAACCATATTCAAAGCAAAAGCGGTATTTTGATGTTCCCCGACGCGAATGGGTTTTGTCAATTTAGGCAAGAACTCTTCAAAATTATTAACCATAAGATTGGTGAGTGGTTGTAGGTTTGCTTTCAGGGTTTTAGCCATCGGATCATCCCAAGTATGGATTTCCTCCGCTAATTTGAGCAACCATGCCCAACCATAAGTACGCTCAGAACTGCGATGAGCTCTGGCTTTAAAATAATGTACTTCTTTTTCAATGTTCACTTTAGAAATATTTTCTAAAAGCTTTTTCTTTATTTCTTCGGCTTCTTCTAATTCCGGAAAATCTTTTAATAAACGGATCAAAGACCAATGACCGTGAACGGAAGAATGCCAATCAAAACATCCGTAAAAAGCCGGATGCAATTTTTTAGGAGACTCCAAATCTGCTTCGGAAGAAATCACATGATCCAACTTATTGGGATATTCAACCTGAATGCAGTCCAAAGGCAGTTTGACCAATTTCTCTGCATTTTCTTTGTCTAAATAAATGGTTTCTGACACTTCAATATTATTTTCAATCGTATCTTCTTTCAATTTTAAGGAATCTTGAAGGCTTTTGGTGGCTAAAGTATCCTCTTGAGACGAAGTGGATTTTGATTCTGCTGATTTTTCTTTACAAGCCAGAAAAAGGAAAAGCAGACTTAATAAAAGATAATTTTTCATAGTTTAATGGCTTTATAAAGCTGATTTTAATTCGCTAAAGATAAACAAGTCTGTGAATAATAAATACATCTTGGGATTGCAATTTATAATACGCTTAACTAAAGATGAATTTCAATTTCCAATGAAAAATAATATCCCTTTCAATTCATCAAACTTTAACCCAACCATCCTTCCCTGTCTAAACTTCTGTATTGGATAGCTTCGCTAATATGACTTCCCTCTATATTTTCTTTTTCCTCCAAATCCGCAATAGTCCTGGCTACTTTCAAAATCCGGTCATAAGCACGGGCAGAGAGATTCAATCTTTCCATAGCTGTTTTTAATAACTCTTTACTGTTTTCATCTAAGGAACAGTATTTTCGGATTTGTTTTACCCCCATTTGTGCGTTGTGGTGAATGTTTTGATACTCCTCAAAACGAAGGGTTTGAACTTCTCGTGCTTTTGTAACACGTTCGCGAACGATTTTACTCGGTTCTCCTCTCCTTTCTTCGCTTAACTTTTCAAATGGCACCGGTGTGACTTCGATATGAAGGTCGATTCTGTCTAATAAAGGACCGCTGATTTTCCCCAAATATCTTTGGATTTCAGCCGGAGAAGAAGTTCTCGGCGCATCGGGATCATTGAAATATCCACTTGGACTCGGGTTCATACTGGCGACCAACATAAAGCTGGCGGGATAAGTGACCGTGAATTTAGCCCGGGAAATCGTCACTTCTCTGTCTTCCAGCGGTTGCCGCATCACTTCAAGTACACTGCGTTTAAATTCAGGTAATTCGTCTAAAAATAGAATTCCATTATGGGAAAGAGAAATTTGTCCGGGTTGCGGGTACGTTCCGCCGCCGACTAAAGCGACATCTGAAATCGTGTGATGCGGACTTCTAAAAGGTCTTTGGGTCATCAATCCAAAATCACTTTTAATACTTCCTACTACACTATGAATTTTGGTGGTTTCTAAAGCCTCTTCCATGGTCATCGGCGGCAAAATAGTTGGCAATCTTTTGGCCAGCATTGTCTTTCCGGAACCGGGAGGTCCTATCAAAATAATATTATGCCCTCCGGCTGCTGCGATTTCCATACAGCGCTTAATCGATTCTTGTCCTTTTACATCTGAAAAATCGATTTGGTCGTTTTCCAAACTTTCAGAAAATTCTTTTTCCACATCGACTTCCGTCGGCATTAAAGCAATTCCTTTATCAAAAAAATCAATCACATCCATAATATGTTCGACGCCATAAACTTCTAACCCATCAACAATTGCAGCTTCTTTTGCATTTTGAGCAGGCAAAATAAATCCTTTGAATCCTTCTTCTAAAGCTTTGATAGCAATAGGCAAAGCTCCTTTAATCGGCTGTAGACTTCCATCTAAGGAAAGTTCTCCCATGATAATATAATCGCCAATATTTATAGCTTTAATTTGATAAGATGCGGCAAGGATACCTAAAGCCAAGGTCAAATCGTATGCTGATCCTTCTTTATGCATATCGGCCGGAGCCATATTTAAGGTGATCTTTTTTCCGGGTAAATTAAAACCGGTGTTTTGCAAGGCAGCGGCTATTCTGAAACTACTTTCTTTAATAGCATTATCGGGCAAACCAACCAAATGATAGCCTATTCCCTTAGCAACATTGACCTCTACCGTGATCGTGGTAGCTTCAATTCCAAAAACAGCACTTCCGTAAACTTTAACCAGCATACTGTAATTTTTTGTTAAACATAGCAAATTATTTTTTCTAATAGAAGGAAAATCCTCATTTTATTTAAGCGATTTTTTACTTTTGCATATTTGATTAAGTGTATTTTATATAAATAATTCGTGCTTTCAGATCAATTAAAAAGAATAAAGATTGCGCACAATAAATCAATAAAATGATTTTAAATTAGAAAAACCTCTGATTATCAACAATTAAGCATCTATTTTCAACAAGCACTAAGAAATAACCTTAAAAAAAGTTTTAGAATTTTCAACCGCAATACAATAATTAAAACAAGAAATGAGTTTATAGAATAGGCAGAACTTTCTTTTTAATTAACGGTTTGATTTTTCTTTTAAATAATTTAATTTACTTTTACTTATCAAAACAGATTAGAATCTATAATTCCCTTATGAACTCAACCTTATTATGATTGACACACTTACACAAATAGACAAAGAAATCTTTCTTTATCTCAACAATTTGGGCAATACGAGTTGGGATGGGTTTTGGTTGGTTGTAACCAATAAATGGGCTTCCATTCCCTTATACTTCGGTCTATTAATCTTGCTGTATAAATTTTTGACGCTAAGAGAATTTTTCATCGTAATAGGATCCATCGTTCTGCTGATATTATGCACCGACCAAACCGCCAACTTTTTTAAAGATAACTTTCAACGGTTACGTCCTTGTAACTTGCCTTATGAAGATCGTTCTGTTGCGCGGTGCGGAAAGTTTGGGTTTTTCTCAGCTCACGCCGCGAGCTCCATGGCGTTGGCTATCTTTATAGGTTTTTCTCTTAAAGCATACAATAAATACATCCTCCCGGGATTAATTATCTGGTCATTGATGTTGGGCTATAGCAGGATTTATCTCGGCGTTCATTATCCCGGAGATGTTTTAGTCGGTTTAAGCTTTGGACTGTTTTATGGGGCATTATTTTTCTATTTGAATAAATATATCACCTTCTATTATATGGCTTCTCAAACTAATTTTAAGGAGCGAAAAACTGAACCTATTAACAAATAGAATCCAATCAATATCCAATCATCTTTAAACCAAAAAACAACAACACCGGTTATTTACGATTTGTTCTGAGAAAATTGGATTGATTAAATCAGTTGGTTTTGTATGTTTTCAGAGCAAACTGTGTCAGTTTTACGGTTCGTTTTATGCCACATTCCGAGGGGCTCAATGCACCGCTTTGGCAGATTGAGTAAGTTTCTTACCTGAAAAGAGATAAAATATGCAAACGCAATTGATCTCAGGGGCTAAAAACAATCTTACTTCTATAAAAGCGGTTATAACCGTCAAATAGGAAAACTCTTAAACTCTTAGCATTTCTCGTAATACAAGCAATGCTATGTCAGGCGATTCGAAGTCAGTGAATACGACCCTAAAGGACTGCTTAAATTCAAATATTTGGTGAACGCTTTCTTGGCAAACGTTCCACTTCGTGATTAACCTTTACTCGATGCATCAGGGTAACCACTGGTTGGTCGATCATTTCAAACAAAATTACCCTTACTCATTTAAAAACATTCAGAATAAATTTTCAGCCAACAGATTATTTCAGAAAAAAATCACTCTCTTTTCTTTTATTGAAATGAAAGACGATTACGGAAGACTTTCATCTGATACTTCTAAAGTGATTAAATCACATAAACACCGGAAATTAATTCATCGTCATTTACACCCTCACATTGAAACCCGATAATACGGTTATCAATCATTGTAAGTCAAAAAAATAACCGTCTCAAAATTTTACTTTTGAGACGGTTAGAATAATTTTTCTAAAAACTAATAATGTTTAGTTTTTGATAAACTTGAATGATTTGGTTTGTCCATTTACAGAAACTTTAGTCATATAAACTCCTGCGTTTAATGATCCTAAATCGATGTTTCCAGAGATATCATTAAGCGTTTCAGAAACAACTTGCTGTCCTAAAAGGTTAAAGATAGCAACTTCTCCAATTTGAGAATCACTGCTCAAGAACAACTGGTTATTTTGCGTGAAATGCGTGAACTCTACAGCTTCGAAGTCTTCGACGCTCATTTCTCCTCCAATAGTAATATTGTCAACATAATACATGCTGTCTCCAGAAGTCAAGAATGCTATTGAACCAGCTTCTTCTGCCCCTGTTATATCACTTTGATAAAACGATTCGTCATTAATGAGGTAATCCATTGAATCACCTTCAAAGTCAATTACAACTTTAACGTTTTGGAATGATCCTGTTTCGATAGGTGAAGCTGCGGCGAGAACTGGCTCACCAAGAATGTTTGTTTCAACAATATTAACGTTTCCATTAAAAATCGCAATTCTGGCAGTGGTAAACTGTCCGGTTGCGTCACTAATGATCAAGTCAATTTCACCTTCATCATTAGCCGGGATATGAAAATCCACTCCTATTTCAAAAGCTCCACTTTCTGGTAGGAACTCTGTAATATCACGTGATGTACCACTTATGAATCCCTCTTCGATATACCCTACGTTATCCACATCTATTTTTAAGGAATAGTCTCCATCAGAAGCTTCTTCATCAGAAATAGTTAAGATAGGTGCAGCATCTCCAGCTGTCCAACCGTTTTGTCCATCAATTGTTTCATCCAAGACATAACCCTCTGACTCCTCAAAAGATATTTCTTGTGCTTGTGCGACTACTGCAAATAAAAATGCAACCGCCAATAGTGTAATTTTTCTCATAATTAAAGATTTTAAATTATTAAACTTGTTTGTGGCTCCAAATATATAAATTATAATAGATAAAACAACGATTATTTAATTTCTTTTATCCAATTTTTTATTCTAAGCTGGTAAGCTGGGTTGTTTACATCAACTATATTAAACTTCTCTCCCCATCCATATATTTATCTGGTTGCAGATAAAGCGAATTATAAAACAAAACGGTCAACCCTATTTAGGGCGGCTCAGTTCACTGTTCACCACTTACAGCTCATAACCTCATAACGCCAATATATTTGCAAACAACCGATAAGCTCCCGGAACGCCGGCGGGTAGTTCTCTAAAGAAACTCAATCCGGTGTATATATAATGTCCTTTTCCATACTTAGCCACTAATAAGCTTCCTTTGAGTTCTTCTTCCCCCGGATCATTCATTCCTAATATAGGAGTAAACTCCTCTGACCAATCACTTGGGAAATACAAACCACGTTCTTGAACCCAATCTTCAAAATCCATCTGAGTAATTTTGTTGGGGTGATTTAAAACTGGATGTTTCGGAGCTAAAAAAGTCACCGGAGAATTTTCGTCTGTCACTCTTTGTCGCGATAAGGTCATGGGATAAGGTGAAATCTTTTCTGTTTTCATTCCCCATAATTGACTGTATTGCGTGACAAGAGTTCCTCCTTGTTTGACATATTCAAAAAGTACATCTTGATGTAAAATCAAATTATCATTCGTATTATAAGCGCGAATCCCGGTAATCACTGCGTCGTACTTTTGGAGCTTTTTGAGTGTTAAGTTTCTACCTGACAATTCGTCAACGTGATAGTTTATTTCTCGTAAGCCTGTAGGGATTTTATCTCCGGATCCTTTTATATAAGCGATATTTTTCCCGGCGATTTGAATGCTTACTCGGTTAGCTTTAGTTTGAGCGGGAAGCAATACATTCTTCAGAGGAATATGATTGTAGTCAATCGTATACAATTCTTTGGCATATTTTTTTCCGTCCATCAATAGTTGAGGAGTAATTATAGTTTCATCTTGGAATTTCGGCGGAGTTATTTTAAAAGTATAATTTTTGATTTGTCCTTGTTTACCGATTTCAACAGCAACTTCTTTTGGACTTATCTGCCAGTTTTCACCGGAGTTCAGGCTTAAAATTCCTTTTACATCATCTTTAAAAGCTTTGACTTCCACTTTTATTTCTCGCGAAGCATCATCGGCAAACACTAAATTTTTATCATTCATTTTTACAGAAACTGCCGGCACAATAGCAAACGGTTCTTTGATTTCTCCTTTAATCTGATCGCCGGATTTATGAATTAGTGCCCTGTCAACATCCAAATCAATTCCGTTGATGTTCAACTGAAATTTGGCAACTATCGGCGCCGGTGTATTTGGCAAACCCAATAACTCTTGATCTTCCACTGTGTACATTCCCAATCCATGAGGTTGATTTAACCAGTAAGGATTTGAATATTCCGCATTTGTTGGAATTCTCAGCTTAGATTGTTCTATAAAATTCTGATCTTTTTTTAATGCTATATTATACTGGTAATCACCACCTTCAGCAGAAGAAAATTTTACATCTTTTAAATCTACTTCAATATTAGAGCGATTAACAGCTTCTATTTCAACTTTCAATTCTTGACCGGGCGTGGCGTATTCATTTTTGGTAGAAACTTCCAAATACAACCCTGCCGCAGCGGCGATAATTTCTTTAACTTCTTGTGTTTTTAGTTCTTTCCAATACGGGTCTTGTAAATTTCGAATGAGATTATAAGCTTTTAGTAACTGCGGAATACTTTTCTCCGGTTGCGTAAAATCAAAATCCTCCTGTACCTTATACAGTATTTCTCCAACTGCTTTTCCGCCTTCAATACGATTCCAAGAAGTATCAATTCCTTTAAATATTTCTTTTTCAGCATCGGTTAGACTTCCTTTTATCGGTTCGATAAAATGTAAATCTTCTCCGCGTTTGGTTGCCATTCCAAAACCTTGAGATTTATGTTCGCTCCTACTCAAAGCAGCAATTTCCGTGTTGGATTTTCCTAATATCGGCAAAAATCTCCCTGCATTAATTTCCAAGAAACCCTCGTGATCAGCTTCTAAATATTTCTCCTTACTTCCATAAAAAAACCAAGAATCATTAAAATACATTCTGTCGGGTTGCCAAGGTTGGTAATAGTCCAACTGCTCTGGAAAAGCGTTTTTATCTCCCGCTAAGTCATAAGCTTCCACACTGAGAATTGCTGAAGCTGTGTGATGTCCGTGTGTATCTCCTTCCGTTCGGTGATTGAATCTATTGATTACGACATCGGGTCTGAATTTTCTAAAAATCCAAACCACATCTCCTAAAACGGTTTCTTTATCCCAAAATTTAAAAGTTTCTTTCGGGTTTTTAGAATAACCAAAATCAATAGCCCGGGTAAAAAACTGTTTCCCACCATCAATTTTTCTGGCTGACAACAATTCCTCAGTACGAATCACGCCCAATAACTCATTGATTTCTGTACCGATTAAATTCTGACCGCCATCTCCTCTGTTTAAGGATAGGTAAGCGACATTAGCATTGTTTTTATTGGACAAATAAGAAATTAGATCGGTGTTTTCATCATCCGGATGGGCAGCGACATAAAGCACATTTCCTAAAAAGTTTAATTTTTCGATTTTTTTATATATTTCTGAAGAGGAGTTTTCTGATTGCATTTGGGCAGAAGTAAGATTTGCAAAGATTAAAAACAATAAGAAGACAGGGAAATATTTTGTCATACCAGCTATATTTTATTTCGAATTGCACAAATATAGAGATTTGAGTCGAAAATAATGCAGCAAAAAGAACCGAGCAAAAATAATTACATCAGACAAGTTGAATCTGCTAATTTGTTTGGTAAAACCTATATTTATGCTTAGCTTTACGGATATATTCCAATTTATTTAGGAAAATATCCTAAAACAACTTACTGAGCTATGGACAAAGAATTACATATCAAACGTTTTAAAGAGGTTCGCGAGGATCATCATTTCACTCAAACTGAATTCGCCGAAAAGTTGGGAATCAAAAACACTACAGCTGATATTGAAAGAGGTAGAACCAAACTTTCCGGAGAAGTGATTAAAGAATTGCTTAAACAATTCAATATTAATCCGTTATGGATATTTGGCGAGTCGCATCAGAAATTTTTAAATCTAAATCAGGTCAATTTGATGCCTAAAGTAATCACCACAGATACTGAAGGCAATGACAATATGGTGTTGGTCAATCAACGTGCTGCAGCCGGTTATCCACAAAATATTCAGGAAAGCGGTTGGCATAAAAAACTTCCTGCTTTCAATTTACCTTTACCCGAATTTAGAAATGCCACTTATCGTGGATTTCAAGTAGAAGGAAATAGTATGGAGCCCAATTTACGCGCAGGAGAATGGGTTCTGGGGAAAGCGGTGGATAATCTTTCCGATGTCAATGAAGGGAAAATATATGTAATCATCACCTATGATTCGGTATTGGTTAAAAAACTTTATCGCTTGCCCAACGATAGTTCAAAAATCAGATTGGTTTCCATCAATACCGAATACCCTCCATTAGAAATGAAAGTTACAGAAATTCAAGAGCTCTGGCAGGTTAATTCCAAACTCACCTTTTCCCTAAATGCTAATGCAGAAAATTCAATTTTACAAGAACTCCAAGAATCTATGGAGGAGCTGAAAAGGGAATTGCAAAGTTTTAAAGAGAGAACTTAGATTTCAATAAAGTCAACTGAATGAAGTTGATAAATTTTGATACACCGCAACATTAAACTTACTTTCATACTGTTTTAACCAACCCTATCTCAATCCATGGGAAACCCAAGAATCAAAAACAGTGTTTCTATATTTTCATACTTCCTCCAAAATTTCCTTGAAAAATTCAGTGAATTTTGACAGTAAAACTTCCAAGAACATCTTGTTTACCAATCAAGTCTGAATCACTCCCATATTAAATTTCTTTTCGATAGGCGCGTGGTTGGCAACTTCTATTCCGGTAGAAATCCATTTTCGTGTATCCAAAGGATCGATTACCGCATCGGTCCACAAGCGCGCCGCCGCATAATACGGACTGATTTGCTCATCATATCTGGCTTTAACTTTATCGTAGAGTTCTTTTTCTTTTTCTTCGTCTATTTCCTCTCCTTTTTTCTCTCTCGAAGCTTTTTCGATTTGTGCCAAAACTTTAGCCGCAGAATTTCCGCTCATCACGGCTAATTCAGCACTTGGCCAAGCCACGATCAAACGCGGGTCATAAGCTTTTCCGCACATCGCGTAATTTCCTGCTCCGTAAGAGTTTCCGACAATTATCGTAAATTTAGGAACTACGGAATTGGCCACAGCATTTACCATTTTTGCGCCGTCTTTAATAATTCCTCCGTGTTCACTTTTACTGCCGACCATAAATCCAGTGACGTCTTGTAAGAACACCAACGGAATTTTCTTTTGATTGCAATTAGCGATAAACCGTGTGGCTTTATCGGCTGAATCGCTGTAAATCACTCCACCGACTTGCATTTCGGCAGGTTTGGTTTTTGCTTTGGTCGTCTTCACAATTTTCCTTTGGTTGGCAACAATTCCCACAGACCAGCCATCAATTCTTGCATATCCGGTTAAAATGGTTTGTCCATATCCTTTTTTATATTCTTCAAATTCGGAATTATCGACCAAACGTTCAATAATTTCCCGCATATCGTATTGTCCGGTGCGACTTTCAGGTAGAATTCCATAAATTTCTGAAGGCTCTTTTTTGGGATCGGCAGCTTCTTTACGATTGAATCCGGCTATATCAAAATCACCGATTTTATCCATGATATTTTTAATCTTCGTCAACGCATCTTTGTCATCTTTGGCTTTATAATCGGTTACGCCGCTAACTTCTGAGTGCGTAGTTGCACCGCCTAAAGTTTCGTTATCAATCGATTCCCCAATCGCGGCTTTAACCAAATAACTTCCTGCCAAGAAAATACTTCCGGTTTTTTCTACGATTAAAGCCTCATCGCTCATAATCGGCAAATAGGCTCCACCGGCTACACAACTTCCCATCACGGCAGCAATTTGGGTAATTCCCATACTGCTCATCACCGCATTATTTCTAAAAATTCTTCCAAAGTGTTCTTTATCCGGAAAAACTTCATCTTGCATTGGTAGAAACACGCCGGCGCTATCTACTAAATATATAATAGGCAGTCGGTTTTCTATCGCTATCTCTTGCGCTCTTAAATTCTTTTTGGCCGTCATCGGAAACCAAGCTCCGGCTTTTACTGTGGCATCATTGGCTACAATAATACATTGTTTTCCGGATACTTTTCCGATTTTAACCACAACTCCCGCACTCGGACAACCACCTACATCTTCATACATCCCTTCTGCAGCAAAAGCACCGATTTCTATGGCTTCTTCTTCATTATCCAACAAAAAATCTATACGTTCACGAGCGGTCATTTTTCCTTTGCCATGATGTTTCTCAATCCGCTTCTCTCCTCCTCCGAGATAAACCTCTTCCAGTTTATCTCTGAGTTCAAACACTTTTAATTTATTCTTATCTTCGTTTTTGTTGAATTTTAAATCCTCCATAGTAATAATTTATTTACCGTATAATTAAGTTTTATTTTTTGTGATCTAACTCAATAGACTCCTTATTTTTTTAAATAGGTACTACTCTTCCACTTCTTCTATTTCTACTTTATAAACCGCATCAAATAATCCGAATATCTTCTCGGCTTCCTTCTTCCGAACCTGGATAAAAACCTGACAATCAATATCCAATATTTGATTGATGACATTCAAGTTTTCACGATTGACAATTTCCATCACCTTGCTCATTTCAGGATAATCAAAGGAAATTTTAAAGACGACATCAATTGTTTTGGTTTTTATATTGGAAGCTTCCAATGCCAGTTTAGCCGAGGTTTTGTATGCGGTAATCAATCCTCCTACTCCCAATTTTGTTCCGCCAAAATAACGTACGGAAACCACTAAAATATTAGTAACCTCAAAGGCTTGTAGCTGTCCATAAATCGGCATTCCTGCAGAGTTAGCCGGTTCACCGTCATCATTTGCGCGAAATCGATCATATTTTTTGCCCAATTGCCAAGCATAACAAACATGTCTTGATTTATGGTGTGCTTCTCTCAGTTCTTCCAGATATTTTTCTATTTCTTCTTCTGTTTTCACAGGAAAAGCATAGCCATAAAACTTGCTGCCTTTCTCCTTGTAAAGGGTTTCTTTTCCAGGTTTATCAATAGTTTTATAAGTATCTGATGCCAAAATTTAGTATGCTCTTAGTTTTGCTTTTCTAATCGAATCTTTCTCTTTATCTGTCCAATCGTATTTTCCTTCATAAATTCCTTGCATTTCCCAATCTCCGTACATCGGATTGGGCAAGACAATAAAGTTCACTCCAAAATTCTCCTTTAATCTTTTGACTAAATCATTTCGTTTTTTAGTTGAAGGCGTTATAAATTCATGCGAGAAATCACCTAAATTATCGCCTAAATACATTACCACCGTATGGTCTTTTAGTACTTTATCAAATCGATCTTTTTTGGAACCGGTTTCTTCTCTCAAAAAAACGTGGTCTTCATCGGCAAAAGGAAAGTTTACTGCCTTCATATTTTCGAGTGTAGCTTCCATTTCTGCTGTACGGCGATTGGTCACATAAAAAATCTCTACGCCTTTGTTTTTAGCATAATTTAGAAACTCCCCTGCTCCGGGAACTTCTTCTGCCACAGCTAAGCTCGTCCAATGTGTCCATTCTTCTACAGAATATTCTTCATCTTTTTCTATCAACTTCGCATTAAACGGACTGTTGTCTAAGACCGTCTCATCGATATCTGTGATAATGGCAATATTTTGATCTTTTAAACTTTCATCTGCCATGAACTGATCCAAGTTTAACTTGGCCACATTAAAAGCTTGATAACACAACGCTCGGTATTCTGCCGCATTTTGTTGCCACAACACGGATTGAACTGAATATTCGCGAACAGATGTTTGTTGGGATTTCGTGTCTTTGGATAAATCTGCTGTAGATTTACAACCTGTCAGCGTTAGGCTGAATACAGTCATCCACAAAATATAGGAGAAAATTTTCTTTTGCATGAAAAAGAGATATTTGGTTTAAAGGCGCTAAAATTAAGGAATATATATTTTATGTCCTTGAAATGAATGACAATTAAAAAACTAACTGAGAGATAAGATGAATTTATAGTAAATCACACCAGTATTTTTATTTGGAAAATACTATTAAAAATGGTTGGGATTAATCAAAAAACTATCTGTATTAATTCGGTTTAAATCGAACCTAAAAGCTTTTACCATTTGCTCTGTTACCGTGTTAAATAGTTATTAAATTCATCCGTTGTTATTCACAATTCTTCTTTCTGCCTTGATAAAATACTAAATCACATCTACCGAATTCTAACTCAATGATACTGAATACTCAGTTACCATTGTTAAATCCTCTTGCTTTAAATATGTTCCGCAGATTTTAAACTCTGATTTAATAAAACATTAAAAAATGAAAAAACGTAGCTCTTCTATCCACTCTTTCTATGTGATGAAAACAACTGAAATTTCACAGAAAACCTTGTTAAGTGTTTTGCTGCTTTTATTTTGCACTTTAATCGGTTATGGGCAAGGCTCTCCGTTTATCAGTATATGGAAAACAGATAATCCGGGAGTTAGCAACAACAATCAAATTACCATCCCGGCGGAAGGATGGTATTATTATACTTGGACCCCTGCTGATGACCTCTATGATCCATCACCTCCTTTTCCTAATGAAGATGAGTTAACAATTACCTTTCCAGAAACCGGCACTTATATTATAGAAATAACACCTTTGTCTTCTATTGGGGCTCCTTTTGACCGTATAAAATTCAATAATTCCGGCGATAAAGAAAAACTAATAGAAATCACCCAATGGGGAGATACAGAGTGGAGTTCTTTTAAAGAGGCTTATTATGGAGCATCGAACTTAGAAATTACCGCAGATGATATTCCGGATTTAAGTAATGTCGATAATATGCACAGTGCTTTCAGAAACACCAACATTTCTACTGTGCCCAATATGAATAACTGGAATACCGGAAACATCGAGGATATGGGCTACACCTTTGCCGGAACTTCAAATTTCAACCAAGACATAGGTGACTGGGATGTTAGCCATGTCATCCATATGGATAACACATTTAACAATGCTTCCGCCTTTGATCAAAATTTAGGTAGTTGGAATATATCAGATCTTTTTACTGCGACAGATATGTTTAATAATAGCGGTCTGAGTTGCTTAAATTATAGCTTAACCATAAAAGGTTGGGCTGAAAACCCTGATCCACCATTCTTTGTTGAATTAGGAGCAGATCAAATAGAATACAGTCCTGAGATTGTGGAAGACATCGATTATCTTATCACTAATTATGATTGGACTTTCGATGGGCATGCGGAAGGAACTTGTACACTTTCTTCAGACCCGATCGATTGGGACACAGCTTATATCACCATCTGGAAAACAGATAATCCCGGAGAAAGCAATAATACTCAAATCAACATCCCCGCAAGT
>DATGSA010000216.1:0-10120 GCA_035303085.1 Flavobacteriaceae bacterium | reverse complement strand
AATAAAAAGTGAATTTCATCTTTCTTTTTAGGTTTTTTCATCCAATTCGTATTAAAATAGAATAAATCATCGTTGAATTAAACTACAATGTTGAAATTCAGAACATTGTTGCTGTAAAAAAGCAAGAAACCTTACCTGCTTGACAATCAAACAAGTTTGATTATCAAGCTGTCCTTTCCTTGAAAAGGAAAGGAGCTTTTGTCTTTTGATTCAGAGGAGATTAAAAGTAAAAGATAAAACTACCTCATTAAAAACAAAAAAAATTCGTGTTGCAACATGGTAACTTAAAAGCAAAAAACAACGTTACCTTATTAAAAAATAAAAGAAAATAGATAGTCTAAAACAAAAGAGTTTATCTTTGATTTACAGTCATTTAAACCAAAAATAAAGCTTCCCTTACAACCGAATGTGCTTCATCTGCCTCAGAATTCAAAATAACTTTCAAGGAGAACGCGTAAACTTTTCCAAAGTACAAGGGGAGATTCGAGAACTTTGAAAAAGTGCTTACAAAGTGACTCTCTACTTTTCCAGAGTTTTACATCGCCTCACAAGGACTTTAGAAAAACTATTCCGTGTCTTTGCGGAGCTGGGCCATTTTAATTGATGCTACAGCAGCTTCTGCTCCTTTGTTGCCGTGTTTCCCGCCCGATCTTTCGATGGCTTGTTGTTTGTTATTATCGGTCAACACACAAAAAATTACAGGGATATCCGAATGCACATTGAGATCTTTGATTCCTTGAGAAACCGCTTGACAAACGAAGTCGAAATGTTTGGTTTCGCCTTTAATCACACTTCCGACAGCAATAATTGCATCTAAATCCGAATGGGTTTGTTGAAGTCTTTTGCAGCCATAAGTCAACTCAAAACTTCCGGGTACATGCCAACTGACGATATTTTCTTCCTTTACTTTGTTTTCAAGGAATACCTGTAATGCCCCTTTATGGAGATTATCGGTAATATCTTCGTTCCATTCAGAAACTACAATTCCAAATTTAAAATTTTTTGCATCAGGGAGTTTTTCCTCGTCGTAAGCGGATAGGTTTTTTCCAGCTGTGGCCATAATCTATCTATTTAAATTAAATACTGCTTTCTGCAATCCCTAAAAACACCAGTGCTCTCTCCGCTTCATCTGACTCGGGATAATCTTTTTCAATGCGATTCAACAATACTTTTGCCTTATCAAATTGCTCCAACTCTACAGCAGTCATTCCCGCTTTTAAAAGATATCTCGGGGTTGTAAAGGAGTTGGTTCTGATATTAGCTGCTTCTTCGTAATATTTTAAAGCTTCTTGGGGTTGTCCATTTTCCATAAATGCATCGCCCATAGCCCCTTTGGCTACCGCAGGATAAATCTCATCTTTCCCTTTAAATCTTTCGAGGTAAGTTACCGCCTCTTTATATTCTCCGAGATTCAAATAAGCCATTCCCGCAGCATAGTTGGCAATATTAGCAGCGTCCGTACCCTTATAATTTTCAGCAATATCTAATAATCCATATCCTCCTGAGCCGTTGAGCGACTTCATAAAAAGTGTATTCCTGTCTTCACCGGGATCAACCGACATCGCGCGGTTAAAATAATCCAAGGGTTGGCTCATTTCTTTTACGGCTTCTTCCTGACGCGGTTGAACCACAAAATTTTGATAAGCCAAATAACCAAGAACGCCGACGACTATTACGCCGATAACCGTAAAAATAACATTTTGGTTTTTCGTTACCCAAATCTCAAAATTGCTCGCACTGGAATCGAGACCTTCAAAAACCTTAGCAGTTGTAGATCCTTCTTCGATCTTCTCATCTCTGCTCTTTTTTTTGCCGTGTTTTTTATACGTTGCCATAAACTTTTTGCATATTAGGTTGCAAAAATAATATATTTATCAAACTTTAAAAGTTTATTTACCCCTATTATTCATTTAAGATCGTTTTTTGCTGAAGACTCTATTTCTATTACAATGAAAATCTTCTATTTCTCTCTGATGAAAAATACTAAAATCTACTTCTCTTTCGCCAAAAAGACTACAGTTTTTATGTATTTTTGGATTTCCAAATTATAAACCCTCGTCGTTCACAAAGAATGTATTTAAAGACTTTATCCCTTATCAATTATAAGAACTTTGAACAGCAGAGTTTCGATTTTGATCCAAAAATAAATTGTTTGGTGGGCGAAAACGGAATTGGGAAAACAAATGTATTAGACAGCATCTATCATTTAGCTTATGGGAAGAGTTATTTCAATCCGATAAATCGACAAAACATTCATCACGCTTCTGACTTTTTTGTAATCGATGGAGAATTTATAAAAAACGACAAATCGGAACACATTTTAGTCAGCGTAAAAAACGGACAGAAAAAAATTATTAAACGAAATGGGAAAGTCTATGAGCGTCTCAGCGAACATATCGGACTTATTTCTGCGGTGATTATTTCCCCCGCAGATCGCGATTTAATAACCGAAGGCAGTGCTATTCGCAGAAAATTCATGGATGGAATTATCGCCCAAAGCAATCCTGATTATCTGCAAGCGCTTCTACGGTATAATAAAGCACTTTCTCAACGCAATGCTTTGCTTAAATATTTTGCAGCTAATCAAACTTTCAACCGGGATAATTTGGAAATTTATAATGTTGAAATGGCTGCCCACGGAAAAATTATTCACCAGCAACGCAAGATGTTTGTAACTACCTTCTCTCCTATTTTCAAAAAAAGATATGCAGACATCAGCAACGATAAGGAACAAGTGAATTTGGCTTATAAAAGTCAGCTTCATCACACGCCTTCTTGGGAAACGCTTTTAGAGGAGAGTTTACAAAGGGATATGATTTTACAATACAGCGGCAAAGGCATCCACAGAGATGATTTATTGATGAAGATAAAAGAATATCCGATCAAAAAATACGGTTCTCAAGGACAGCAAAAATCTTTTTTAATTGCGCTTAAATTGGCACAATACGATTTTATCAAAAAACAATTGAGCACAAAACCCATTTTGTTGTTGGATGACATTTTTGATAAGTTGGATGAGAAAAGGGTTTCACAATTGATAGCCTTGGTTACCAAAAATGATCTGGGACAACTATTCATCAGTGATACTCATCGTGAACGAACAGAGAATGTAGTTAAGGCAAGTTCAGATTCCTATCAGATGATCGAATTATAACTTAAAAACATACCGATAAAAAAATATAAAATGAAAAACACACTAACACCCGTCGCTTTATTATCTCTCTTATTTTTGTTTATTTCTTGCAACAATTCGCAGGAAATAAGTGATGAAGAAATAATCCAAAATCTCAATGGATATTGGAAAATTCACAAAGTTGAACGACCACAGTTCAATGATATTAAAGAGTATCAATTTAGCAACTCTGCCGAATACATCGAGCTTTACCCGGATTTAGAAGGATTTAGAATAAAACTTCAGCCGCAGTTAGACAGTACGTTCAAAAGATCTTCAAAAGCCGAAACCTTTGCGATCAAAAGAGAAAACGACAGTATAAAAATGCATTATAAAACCCCGATGGATCAATGGACAGAAACATTAATTTCCTTAGATAAGGATGAATTTTCAGTTCAAAATCAGCAAGGTTTTACTTATACTTACAAACGATTTGAGAGTTTAGCAAAAGAATTGGAAAACCATGAGTAAAAATCATAAAGAAGATCACCAAACCATGCGCGAGGCATTGCAACAATTTGTCCAAAAAAATCGGCTGCAGGGTGGTTTAGATGAAATAAACATACAAGAAGTTTGGCGTTCTGAGATGGGACCGGGAATTCAGAAATATACTTTAGCTGTAAAGCTCGAACGAGAAACCCTTTATGTGAAATTGAGCAATTCGGTTTTAAGAGAAGAATTGAGTTACGGCAAAGCAAAAATAATTAAAATGCTAAATCAAGCGATGCAGAAAGAGTTGATTAAAAAATTAGTTTTAAGATAGATTCGGCTGTACTGATTTGATTTAGATTTTGACAAAAGAATCCCGAAAGCCACGTTGAGTAACCTTCAGGATTTTTATCGCTGTCAATTCTTTGTTTAGAACACATCTTTTTGGGCAAAATGAAATCCACCTTCTATAGCAGCATTTTTATCGCTGTCACTTCCGTGGATTGCATTTTCACCAATGGAGGCCGCATATTTTTTACGGATGGTTCCGTCCGCGGCTTCTTCGGGATTGGTCGCACCGATTAAAGCTCTGAAATCTTCAACGGCATTATCTTTTTCTAATATCGCCGCTACAATCGGACCGCGAGTCATATACTCCACTAATTCGCCAAAAAATGGACGTTCTTTATGCACTGCATAAAATTCTTGGGCTTCCATTTTTGACATTTGCGTCATTTTCATCGCAACGATTCGAAATCCCGAAGCGTTGATTTGGTCTAAAATAGCACCGATGTGTCCTTTTTCAACCGCATCGGGTTTGAGCATTGTAAAGGTTTTGTTTCCTGCCATGCTTAATAATTTTTAAAATTTCGACAAATGTAAACATTTAAAGCTATAAACCTATAATAATCCGCAAATTGCTACCACAGAAGTATATTTTTATGCAATTTGCGCCTTAAAAACATATTAATTGTATCTTCGTCTTATGGAAGAAAAACAACTTAAATCGCTGGAATCTATTTTAGCAGAGCCTAAAAACATCGTAATTGTCCCTCATGTCAACCCTGATGGGGATGCGATGGGATCGACCTTAGCATTACAACATTTCCTCAAAGCAATGGAACACAATGCAGCGGTTATTACTCCAAATAATTATCCCGATTTTTTAGAATGGTTACCGGGAAGTACAGGCGTGATTATTTTTGAAGATGAAACGGAAAGAGCGAAAAAAATAATCGCGCAAGCCGATGTGATTTTCACCCTTGATTTTAATGATTTAACCCGCTCGGGTTACCAAATGACAGATGTTTTAAAAGAAAGCTCGGCCACTTTTGTAATGATTGATCATCATCAAGAACCCGAAAGATATGCTGACTTTATGTACAGTGATGCCAACAGCTCTTCTACTTGCGAATTGATTTATGATTTCATCAACCGTTTAAATCGCATACACCTGATTACTGTTGATATTGCTACTTGTTTATATACGGGAATTATGACGGACACCGGTTCGTTTAGGTTTTCTTCAACTTCGAGTAACACCCACAGGGTTATTGCCGATTTAATAGATAAAGGTGCCAACAACGCCATGATTCATGAAAATATTTTTGACACCAAAACTCCTCAGCAGCTTCGACTTTTGGGCGTTGCTTTAAAAAATTTAAAAGTAATAGAAGAATTCCAAACCGCTTATATCACTCTTTCACAAGAAGAATTAAATCAAAGTGGTTTTAGAAAAGGCGGTACAGAAGGTTTTGTTAATTACGGACTTTCTTTAAAAGGAATTGTTTTTGCGGTAATTTTTATTGAGAATAAACAAGAGGGCATTATTAAAATCTCTTTCAGGTCTAAAGGAAGATTTGATGTCAACAAGTTTGCCAGAGCACATTTTGATGGTGGCGGACACCTAAATGCCGCCGGCGGAAAAAGCGGTAAAAACATGGAGGATACCATTTTGCACTTTGAAAGTCTGTTGAAAAAATACCACAATCTGAAAAAGAAATAATGAAATATTTCTATCTCATATTAGTAGTTTTAATCGGGATTTCTTGTCAGACTCATGAACCCAGAGAGCCTGTGGTTAAAAGATCCGGTCAATTTCTCAAGAGATCATCCAAACTTCATAAAGCCATTCAAAAACGACAAGAAAAGGAGATCTATAAAATTATCAAACAAGATTCTTTACACCATTATCATGTTTCTCCAAACGGATTCTGGTACAGATATGATCAAAAAAACAATCAAGACACTTTAAAACCAGAATTTGGAGACCTTGTAAATTTCAATTACAATATTACCACCCTCGATGGCCAGCCTATTTATACACAAAAAGAAATAGGCACTCAAGAATATAAAATGGATCAAGAAGATCTTTTTAGCGGTCTGCGAAATGGTTTAAAGTTGATGAAAGAAGAGGAAACCGTCACTTTTTATTTCCCCTCCTCTGTCGCTTTTGATTATTACGGAGATCGAAATAAAATAGGACACAATGTTCCGATTCGCGCTACAGTAACCTTAAACTCAATTAAAAAAAATGAAAATTAATTACCTAAACCTTAATCCAATGAAAAAACAAAGTTTATTTATCGCTTTTATGATAGTTCTGGCTACAATAGCTTGCAAGGAAGAGTCTCACTTGCCCGACGGTCTTTACGCTGAATTTGAAACTAACTACGGCGATTTTATAGCGGAATTAAATTATAAAGAAGCCCCCCTAACCGTAAGTAGTTTTGTGTCGTTAGCTGAAGGGACCAGCACGGCTGTTGATGAAAAATACAAAGGCAAAAATTATTTTGACGGTCTAAAATTCCACCGCGTAGTTGAAGGTTTTGTTATTCAAGGAGGCGACCCGGAAGGTACCGGAGCAGGCGGCCCGGGATATCAATTTCCCAATGAAACCGATACCGGTTTAAACCACGGCTCTAAAGGAGTCTTATCTATGGCAAACGCTGGCCCCGACACCAATGGCAGTCAGTTTTTTATTACTTTGGGACCTACTCCTTCCCTGGATGGTGGATATTCCGTTTTTGGAAAAGTAGTAGAAGGTCAAGAAGTAGTTGATTCTATCGGCAAAGTAGAAGTAGGCGCAAGAGATGTTCCTGTGGATGACGTAATTATGAATCACGTGAAAATTATCAGGGTTGGTGACGATGCCAAAAACTTTGACGCTGTCAAGGTATTTAATGATAAAATGGACGGCATATTAGAAGAACAAGAAGCGACCAAACAAAAATTAGAAGAAGAAATCAATGAATTAGCGGAAGGATTTACCGAAACCTCTTCCGGATTACGCTATAAAATCACCGATAAAGTTGAAGGCTCCACAAAACCGGCAAGCGGACAAACGGTTGAGGTATATTATAAAGGAATGTTGCCTGACGGAAAAGTTTTTGACCAGCGATTAGAAGAAGAAGGACAAGATCCGATAAGTTTTCCTGTTGGCCAAGGACAAGTAATTCCCGGCTGGGATGAAGGTCTTCAACTTATCGGCGAAGGAGAATCAGCTCGATTTATTATTCCTCCCCATTTAGCTTACGGAGATAGAGGCGCAGGCGGTATGATCCCTCCAAATGCGATTTTGATTTTTGATGTAACGCTTTCAAAAATCAACTGATTAAAACACTTTAAAAACAAACAAGCTGTCTCAAAACCCGAGGCAGCTTTTTTTATTTTCATCTACTTGGTTTTTTATAATTTGGGCGTGCCCCCGGTTGTTGTTTTAAAAGCACCCCATCTTTTCAAAAGTAACTTTGCTGTTACAGACAAGTTATTCGCTCTAAAATCCGGGGTCAGGCTTTCGGCTATATCTTTTTTTTTCAACTTCCCGGCACTTCAAAACTCCTCCTTAAAAATAAAATAAATTCCTTTAAACAGCATTTATTCCCAAAAAAAGGATGCCGCCTCAATCCTTCACGCAAAAGAAGTATCTCCAACAAAATGATTCTACCAAAAATTTGATGGAATGACTTTTAAAATTACAATTATTATTTAGTGGTCAGCTCAAGTGATTTTTAAATCTAAAATGTTGCTTTACAATAGAACCACCGAATAATTTATATGATTAGCGTAAAGCTGTGTTAATGAGGATTAACCCCGATTTGTTCCAGCTGTTCGTAACTTAAAAAGCTCATTTTTGAGTTTCTCTATACGTACGGGATTAGCTAAACTTATTCGAGAAAATATATGCTTTAACCCTGATAAATAATCCCAACTAAAACAACAATAAGCTTATGGTTTTACCAGTTTAAACACTTTATCTACCCCATTAATCCGCACTTGCATCATATACATTGCAGGTGCCAAATTTTCCATATCTATGTTGGTTTCCAATTGGTTGGGGTTGGCATACAAGACTTGCTGACCCAGTAAATTGTAAACTTTTACTTCTTCTATCACCTTAGAAGCCTTTAAATTCAGTTGGTTTTCAACCGGATTGGGATAATAGACAAAATCTTCAAAAACCTGATTTTCCACAGACATACTCTCCACTATTTCAACAGTATAGTCTTCAATTTGTCCAAAACCAACTGGCTCACAGGCATCAGTTTTGGGTAAATCATAGTTTTTAATAATTCGCATTCTTTTACTTCCTAAAGCAGTTGAATTTGGAATAGTTATTTCTCCTGTTGCTGTAAGTCCATCGTCTCCGGTAGAGTTATAGATTGACAATTGATTCCCGGCTTCTATAAAAAAAGCTTCATCGGTATCGTTAAAAACTCCGTCTTCATCAAAATCGATAAAAACTGAAAAGTAATTGGTGTAAAGTCCATCGGTAGTTCCTTCTAAAGAAATACTGTAAGTTTCTCCTCGCTCTACTTCGGTAGAGATATCTGTAAAATCTTCATAAGCTGCGGTAGATCCTAAATCGGACGTATTATCAATATCCGCAAAACCTACATAAGTAATCGGCTCAACAGCATAAACAACTGAAGGAAAACAATAATCAGCCTCATAATTATCCGTACAACTCGAACTCAGACAAAATCTGGAATTAATGATATTTCGTATTAAATTTGCCGGTTGTTCTCCAAACCCGTTGTTGAAATTTATTCCGACATTTTCCAATAGATGACAATAGCTCATAATAGTTCCGCCTTGAGCATAGGGAATTGTACCATCGACACAGCCTTCCGAAAATGAAATATCATAAGTAGGTGCACATACATCAATAGCGGTATCATTTCCATTCCAATAACAAGCATGGGTGTGTGGCGACCCAAAAGAATGCCCCATTTCATGCGTCATCGCCATAATTGTCCACGAATATGTCGGTACGTTTTGATAAAACATATCTATACCTGAATAAGCATAATTGTACTCCATTGTACAGAGGGAATTTAGATACGCAACACTTGTTGTCGAAGGCGAATTAACCAAATGAGCCAAGTCGCCATTAAAAAAAGGACGATAAACTGTAAAACTCTCTAAATTATCAAAGTGATCTCCGGTAAATGGATCGGGTTCGGTCCATACTAAAACTTCATTTATAGAAATATTGATTTGGTCGTTTTCATATAAAGTATTGATATTATTATGCACCGCGGTCAACCAATTTACTGTTTGATTTACGCTTTTTTCATTATTTACATAAGGTGCATAAGCTACTTCATAATAAATTTTCACACATTTATCGTCGGTAGTGCTGTCGATAGAATTAGTTGAATAATCTGAATTGTTTTTAAAGTCTTCAATCTCCGGCAAACCTTCTACTCCACATTCAAAAGGATTGGCTTTTGTCAAACTGTGGTCTGCATAAGAAACATATTGCGAATTGTTTTTGAGCTTTCCAACAACAATATTCCCCGGTTGTCCACCTATAGAAACCACGCCGACGATATCATTTCTAAAAAAACTGAAAGCTACAATACTGTTGGAGTTGTCTTTAACAATACCGCGATAATAAGCTCCGCGAGTATAATCTAATCGTTGTTCATTTTGGTCGTAAACTGCAAAAGCATCGGTAAAAATATCTTTTTTATAAAGTTCAACAGTTATTTCTCCGTCCTCATAGGGAAAAGAAATTTCAATCCCTTTGGGCTTTTCGGTTAAAAGTTGGTTTAATTTGGAAGAGTTCACTTCAAAGGAAACCACATTTTCAGCTTGATCTTTTAAATCAGAAGAAGTTTCCGGTAGATTTTTAAGATCAAAAACTTCAAAAGTCTGAAATTCCAAATGCTGATTGTGAAAATCCTGAACTTGTTGTGGAATTGGTTTTAAGGTTTGAGCGGAAAGCGTTAAACTGACAAAGAAAACAACCGCAAAACAATAGTATAATCTATTCATTTTTAAAATTTTGTAAATCTAATATATTATTAGATACTGACAACAAGTTTTTGAAATTATCATTAAATAGTTGATAATTTATCGATCAAATATTTTCAATTTTTTCCTTTCGATCCATACAACCGTATTTACTCGGTTGGTAAAAACTTCGATAGCCTTTGTTGGATTGGCTTATCGCTTATTCCTTTCTTCTATTTTGAAAACCGAATATGGTAAAAAGTGCTGGTTTTTTATCGG
>DATGSA010000215.1:0-4485 GCA_035303085.1 Flavobacteriaceae bacterium | reverse complement strand
AAGATATGAAGGGAAACTTCGACAAATATCCGAATAACTGGGGTTTGAAAACAACCGATAAAAACATTGATCACAGACGAGTTCCTAATTTAATGACCTACTTTGAGCGACAAGGAGCTGCGTTATCCATAACACAAAATCCAAGCAATTACCTTCCGGGTGATGTCGTAGCTTGGAGCTTAGGAAACGGACTCACCCACATCGGAATTGTTGTAGATGAAAAATCTCAAGACCATAAAAGATTTTTAATCGTACATAACATTGGCGATGGACAGGTGATTGAAGATGTTCTTTTCGCCTACAAGATTATTGGACATTATCGATATTAAGGTGATTCATCGGGTTGCTAATAGTTAAGCATTTTTGACTTCAATAATTCCTGTTTTATTTTTTCTGGAACCCACTCCCCCACTTATTGTATTAATTGATAGCATTATGGTTTTTGTGAATGCGTATCAATCTTCTTTACCGCTCACTTTCTAAAAATTTGAAAAACGACAATATTTACTGAATACAAATGGTATTAGGTCATTTCAATATTAAAGTCAAAGTTCACTAATAAATGATTATCTTTGGGTAAAGATTAAAATATGAAATTCAAGACACTAACAGAAAAATTAGATTTAATTCAATGGCTATCTTCCATTGAAGATGAATCTATTATCGAAAAATTATTGGAGTTTCGAAGAAAAGAAACTACGGATTGGTGGGAACAGATTTCGGATGAAGAAAAAGCATCTATAAACAAGGGAATTAAAGAAGCCGACAATAAAGAACTAAAATCCCATTCAGAAGCTCGGAAGATTTATGCAAAATGGCTATAAAATTAGGTGGACTTCCAATGCACTTCGAGAATTACAGCAGACCTTTGAGTATTTAGAAAGAGAATTTTCTGAAAAGGAGCTAAACAAGTTGGCCATCGAAATTGAACATACAATGAAATTGATTTCCCAGAATCCCTATTTATTTCAAAAATCGGAGTTTAAAAATATTTATAGAGCGATTATCTTCAGATTTAATATATTGTATTACCGGATAAATAACGACGAAGTTGAAATTTTATCCTTCTTTTCTAATAGACAAAATCCTAAAAATAGAAAAACAGAATAGAGATTAACCATCTCTCACAACACGAGGTTTTGTGTTAGTGCTGATATTTGTTTAAACTCGAAGTCAAGTTTTTATATGACCACAAAAGCCGCCGGACGTTGGCGACATATCGCTTAAAATAACTGCCGCAAACGCAACCAATAAGTTCCTATATTTCTACGTTATATTCTCGAGACCATTATCAAATCTATGAAAAAAGGACTCCTCCTCTTATTTTTACTAATAACCAACCTCTGTTTTGCTCAGTTAGAAACACGTGAACAAACCTTATCCGACGCTGCTTTGGCACTGACTAAACAGCAAGTTACTTACGACCCGAGTTACTTTTCAATCGGTTATCCCAATGGAGACGTTCCTGCCGATAAAGGAGTTTGCACAGATGTAATCATAAGAGCATACCGGAATATAGGAATTGATTTACAAAAATTGGTTCACGAAGATATGAAGGGAAACTTCGACAAATATCCGAATAACTGGGGTTTGAAAACAACCGATAAAAATATTGACCACAGACGAGTGTCTAATTTAATGAGTTACTTTGAGCGACAAGGAGCCGAGTTACCCATAACGCAAAATCCAAGCGATTATCTTCCGGGTGATGTCGTGGCTTGGAGCTTAGGAAACGGACTCACCCACATCGGAATCGTTGTAGATAAAAAATCTCAAGACCGTAAAAGATATTTAATCGTACATAACATTGGCGATGGACAGGTGATTGATGATGTTCTTTTCGCCTACAAGATTATTGGACATTATCGATATTAAAGTGATTCATGGGGTTGCAAATAGCTATGCATTTATGGAGTTAACAAGACCTTTGTCGCTGAAAATAGAAGCCTAATTCAGCAGGTCGGAAATTATTCGATTTATAATGTGTTTTTGAAAAAACATATGAATCGTTTATCTTTGATAATCAAATAGATGATTTAGCGTTTCGTTCATATGAAGTATATACGGAATGATTAACTTGAAGGTTCAATTGATTCGCATTTTGGCGTTCATTAAAATATGAATGATATATGAAAAATTACACCGTAGACTTGGAAAGAAAATGGGATTATGAAAATGGTTTCTATTTGACTTGTGAAACCAGTAGAATTGGGAAATTTCTTAATCAGTTGGAGATTTATAAAAAAATAATTGAACTTCCAGGAGACGTATTGGAGTTTGGTGTATATAAAGGAACATCCTTAGTCAGATTACTTACGTTCCGAGACTTATTAGAAAACTATAATTCGAGAAAAGTATTTGGGTTTGATATTTACGGTAAATTTCCAGATACATTGCAACTTGAAAGTGATAGGCAGTTTGTTGAAAGATTCGAAAATGCAGGTGGATTTGGAATAAGTAAAAAAGAATTAGAATTTCACCTCGCAAATAAAGGACTTAGAAACTTTGAATTAATTAAAGGTGATATTCTGAAAACCATTCCCGAATTTGTTGCAAAAAATCAATCAAAAAAAATAGCTTTATTACATATCGATGTAGATGTATATGAGCCAACCAAAATGATATTAAAATATTTATGGGATAAAGTTGTTAAAGGAGGGATTTTAATGTTAGATGACTATGGAACGGTTGAAGGAGAAACAAAAGCCATAGACGAATTTTTTGATGGACAAAACATTATTATTCATAAACCTAAATATAATTATATTCCTTCTTACATCATAAAAAAATGAAAAGTCGTGATTTAAGTTCACAATACTATTAAATACTATGCGTACTGCTGAATTACAAATTGATTTGATTCACAAAATTACCGGTATTACTGATGAAGCAAAACTTCGGGAGATATTACAGTTACTTCAATTTCAGTCGAATAAATCTATATTTAAAACTTCTAAAGCGGATAAAAAAGCAATTACTGAAGCAAAAAAACAGAATGATGATGGAAAGACTTTTAACAACGAAAAGGTTCAAAAAGAAATTCAAGAATGCCTAAACAAATAATTTCGACGGCTAAAGCTAAAACTGAACTTCTTGAGATTCTTGAATGCAGCGAATGACCGGAATGATTCTAATAGATTAATCTGATTTCACTTGAAACGCTAAAGCCTCATAACCAGTAATTTTCTATTAAGCTTGTATTTGTTAAATTAGTTCCTCTAAAAAAAGACGAAGTTCTATAAATACACTTTACTACAAACCTCCTAAAAACACATTATGCCAAAAATTGAGCTTCGGACAGCAATCAAAGCGGATAAAGCTATCGTATTCGATTTATCGCGAAGTATCGATTTGCACAAAATATCAACCGCACACACCGATGAAGAGGCCATCGCAGGGAAAACAAGTGGACTCATCGGATTAAATGAAAGCGTAACTTGGCGTGCAAAGCATTTCGGAATTTATCAACAACTCACCTCAAAAGTCACTGAGTTTGACCGACCCAATTACTTTGCAGATGAAATGGTAAGCGGAGCGTTTAAAGCATTTAAACACGAACATCACTTTGCAGATTTAAAGGACGGCGGAACTTTAATGATTGATGTTTTTTATTATCAATCGCCTTTGGGAATTCTTGGTAAATTAGCGGACAAGCTGTTTCTCGAAAAATATATGACCGATTTACTAAAAGAGCGAAACCGAATTATAAAACAGTTTGCAGAATCGGACCAATGGGAAAGCGTGCTGACAGAACACGGAAGCGCTGATAAAACCTCCGACATTTAAATTTGAGGAAAACTAACTATTTTGAACTACAGTCTCCAAAATCAATGATAGTTTGAAACAACGGATTGGTTTAAAAAAATTGATTTTAATAGCTCAAGGTTAAAAAAGCGTTGACCAATAAATCCTTTTACTCCAAAATAAGAACAACATTGAAGGTTGGGCTAAAGCCCGGTTGTTGAATCCTTGTTTGTTGCAGTCAACTGAAGCAGAATGTAATAGAAACTGGGTTCTCATCAATTTAAAGCAAACTAACTCAACTTTTACACTAAAAATCTTCCTGTTTTCTCTAAATATTCATCACACGATGTCTATTACCGTTGGACCCATCCAACGGGCTAAATTAGACCGCTCTACCTCGGGCTTTAGCCCAATTTAAACGTTGTTTGCCAAGCAATCAAATCAGTAATTTTTCATTTAAACGTATTGAAATTGAAAATGGCAACGTTAAATTAAACTACAGCCATCTTAATTTATAATTTTTTTAATATCTTGTTATCCTATTCAATCGCCAAAAACAAAATTGCCTTTCCAAACTTAAACAAAACCATAATGTTTGAGGCAGAATTGAATCAATCGATTGAACGAAAAGCATATATCGCCAAATTGAACGATTCGCTAAAAAGTGCTCATGCTGAGGATTAAGTAATCGCTTGTTTGTTATAATTTGTAGCGGTATAGACGGAATTCTTATCTCAACCA
>DATGSA010000214.1:0-2917 GCA_035303085.1 Flavobacteriaceae bacterium | reverse complement strand
AGAAACTTTATTTTTACGTTTTTGGGGCTATTAGGTATTATTCTATTCACCGGTTGTCAGCAACAAACCGATCATCATTCCGGGAATGACGATAAATACCGACAACAAATTGATTCTTTAGAGAAAAAACTCATCGATTTTCAAAATGAGGTCAAATCAACTTATGTAAAGCCGGGTTACGCTTCTACAATGGGCGAAATAGAACGTTTTTACATCAAATTATGGTTTGCCGGACAAGAGGAAAATTGGGATTTGGCTGATTTTTACCACCACGAGCTCGAGGGGAATTTTGAGTTATTGGAAGAATATCGGTCTGACAATTCAGCGACGGCTAATATGCACATGATTAAACCATCTTTAGATAGTATTCATCAATCTATTGCAAATCAAAACCGTTCTGACTTTAAAACCGGTTATAAAAATATGACTCAAAGCTGTACGGCTTGCCACATAGCTTCTGACCATCCCGAAATTATCATCAGAGTGCCATCAAAAAACCCCTATGATAGTCAGGAATTTAAATCCGATAAATAGTATTTTATTCCATCTATATCCGGTAAAATTAAATTTAACTGAGAGGCTCTTGCGCATCTTTATAAATAAATTCTGATTTTTTCACTTTTGAAAAGTAAGCTTTCATAGATTCAACCGGTGGATATTTTTCTAAGGGAAAGCAAAATTTTGTTCCTAAATTTTTCGCAGTAGAATTTTTCGCGTTTATTTTTCTTATTTGAGTTGCCATAACATTTGTTTTTCTGTGAACAAATGTATGGCATACTTCCCCGCTATGATTTAAGCTCTATTTTATAGTTTGATTCGTATTAAGTTAGTTAATACTGGGCTTATGAAGAGGATAAGGATCTTCTGTATTCGCTGGGGGTCATGCCGGTCACATTTTTGAAAACCCGATTAAAAGCAGATTTCGAATTGAATCCACTTTCATAAGCAATTCCCAGTAGAGAATAATTTTGAAATTCCGGATCTTGAATTTTTCTTTTCACTTCAGCTACTCGATATTTATTGATAAAGTTGAAAAAGTTTTTACCGTGCATTTCATTGATTACCTGTGAGAGATGATGCGTGGATAAATCTAATTCTTCAGCCAATTTGGGCAAGGTCAGATCCGACTCCAAATAAGGTTTGTTGGCTTTCATATAACTTCCGACAATATTGCAGCATTTTTGCAATTCTTCTCCCTCCATTTTGGTGGCTGCATATTTAATCTCAGGTTCCTCAGGGACTTCTTTTTCCGGTTCTTCTGTAGCATAATTAATAAACACTTCTTTTTGTTTCAATCCGAAATAGCCGATTAGAATAATAAAAACGGAGAGCGATAAAAAGAGGCCATTAGTACAAAACTCCATCGAAAACAGATGAAAAACATGATGAATCACTGCAATAATGATTAAAACTGTCCATACGATTCCAAAAATCGGGATCAGTTTCTTCAACCATTCCAAGTTCTCTTCTTTGTCAGAAAATTCAGGAGAATACTGATTTTGACGAAACTTATCATAGGCTAAATAAAAATAAATCGGGCCTGATAAGGCGGTTATAATAAGAAAGAAGTTGAATAGTACAGGAGGTTCAGCCACTCCTTCGGTGAGGTGATCTACCCGAATGCCTTCGGAATATGATGGAAAATTAGAAGCGATTAATAAATAAAGAACAAACCCTACAAATGGAATAAAATGCCACAAACGCTTGGATTTAAATTTCTTTTGGTTCAGGGTAAGCGCAGAGACATATAGGTATAAAAAGGGGCCGTGTAACAAAAATAAAGCAATAATACCACTGGCCAACAAATGGGATTCCGGAAAGAAATCAATCGACAAAGCATAAGTAGCTGTGGCAATTCCGAGATAAAGCAGCCAATAAATCAAAATTCTATCATGAAGTTGTTTTGCTTTTTTCTGAAGCAGTAGCGCCAAAAAGAAAAACGCATTAAAAGAAGCAATAAAATATATGTAGATCATTGTGCTTTAATTCTCCGAAGTTTTAAAGTTTATGCAATTCATACAAATTTCCAATAATTTAATTTGCAAAGTTAAACAACTTCGGGAAATGAATAGGAATAAAAAACTTTGTGATTTCACGAACCCGGGATGGTCGAACTAAAATTTAAGTTCTTTTAATCAGACAATCTTTTTGAATCCCCTCTCTTACCGCTGAGAAAATAATATATCGCAAAGAAAACAGCAACAGCTAAGATTATGTGAATCCAATTGCTATCGGTTATATCACTAAAAAATAAAACGGCCCAAGCCACTGCCAAAACAATTGCTAAAACATATAAGATATTGCGCATGATATATTGATTGAAATTGATAACTATATAAAATTATAAATTATTTAAATCACTTTATCATTTTAATTCAAATATTTTTCATTTTAATTGAGATTTTGTGATTTATAGGTAAAAAGAATCTGCTGATTATCTTCTAAACCGAAAATACTCTTCCAAAGGCTGCTTTTTCCCTTTAGGCATAGCCGATATTATTTTCCTGCCAATAATTGAAAATGTTATTTCATTCCCTCCAAAGCCCAAAAAGAAATAGGAGTTTTAAAATTTGGGTGTTCCCCAATCTAAGACAACCCATTTTTAGTCTCTCCAAAAGTTCCGGCCTAACCGAAATCTGCTCTAAAATTAGAATCAGGAATAGCTTTTTTAAAGGATGCATAATAAAGTGAGTACTTTTTTTAAAGCCTGAGTCATAATCGATTTGTTTCACGATATTCTTCAACTGGTCAATAGATTCATGACCGGTGAGATAAGAGGATTCCGCTCCTTTTTCCTGACTTCGACACTTAAAATTCAATAAATTTATAACAGATTGTTTATCAGGATGATATCTACTTTTGAGTTTTTATTTGGGTGTCCCAGAGCTAAAAACAGGCTATATTTGACCCATGTTTG
>DATGSA010000213.1:0-20640 GCA_035303085.1 Flavobacteriaceae bacterium | reverse complement strand
TGCGCGGCTTTTTTCAAGATAAAGCAACCAAACTTGATTAGAGTTTTCCGGATTCTCGTCGGTTTCCTTTAGCAAATCAATCATATCGGCATAAGGATGGGCTCGAACCACCTCAGGGTCAGCTATAATGTCTTGAATAGCTTGCCTTAAATCATCTCCGGCTAAACCATCTAAACTGTCATAATATCCTTCGGGCTGAGTACTTTCAACTATATCATAAGTCGGATTTAGCGGAGTACCAAAATCCGCCACGCTAAAATCCAAATCGACTACACGAACTTCGATAAAATCATTCAACCTTCTATACGTCGCAGGTAATTCGCCAAATTGAAATATTAAAATCTCATCTCCTTCTTCTATTCCATCTTCTATTAAATAAATACTGACAGAAGCTGAACTTTCTCCTTGCGGAATGGTTACGGTAGTATCTCCCACATAATCGTCTTCATTAAAATTTTCATTATTCAAACTAAAATCAAAAGTCAACGATTCTTGTATAGGTTCTTGTGTAGTAAAAGAAATTTCGAAAGTATCTCCTTCGGTGTATTGCTCCTGAGGAATCTCTACGGTAATTCCGTTAAGCTGAATCCCGCTGCCATCATTATTTGCTCCGGGCGTAGGCGGACCAACAAAATAAGTGCCGTCCGGATTGCGTTGGATGGATTCAAAATCCGTATTGTTATTGATATTTTCATCGATCTGTTCGGTTTGTCCTAACAACTCTAACAAATCAGTACTTACAGGATTACTGTTTCCATAAACAAGGGCATCTATAAGGTTGTCGGTGGTTGCCAAAGTCCAATCCGGGAAATCTTCGATACTTCCATAATAAATTCCAACCGCATCTTCTCCATTTTGAATCACATTTGGCGGAATTAATAAATCGGGAATAGGCGAAACATAGGTGCTGCCAATCAAAAATATGCCGTTGATATCTGAGGTGTATCCTTCCAAATCGATGGTCATATAACTTTTATTTTCGCCAGCTTCAGAACCATTGAAAAACACCAAAACATAGTCGTCTAAATTCGCAAAAGGCTCATCGGTTTTTAATTCGATAAACTCTTCTAAATCTATTCCTTCAGTATCCGAATCCAGTTCATTTATAACAATTTGCGCAAAAGAAAAACTTGTTAGCCAAAAAAATACAAACAGAAAAATATTTTTTTTCATTAGAAAATTTTATTAAATATACGTATTCTTAAATAATGTAAAAGTGGAAAATCAATTTACAAAAGTTTTTCTCTCTTAATACAAAATTTAAGCAATAAAAACAAGGAGTTATTTATAACAGAATTAACCAATATTCTAAAACAAGACAGTCAAATTCACAAAATACCTGAGTAATCCTCAAAAATTATGCTGATAACCCCATGAAAAGACATTGATCGATTTTGATTAAAAATAAAGGGGCAGGTTTTCGATGAAATTTTTACGCAACCATTTAGTCATTCTTACATCTACTAAGTAGAAACAAATAAAAACCAATCCATGCAAACTTTTTTTATCATTTTAGGAGTGCTGTTATTTATTACCTTCTCTTTGTTCTTTTTCAGCCGTAACTCAGTTGACGAAAAAGAAGAAGTTCCATCGACCTCTAAAAAATAGTTCTCTCTTCGTTTGGGATAATTATTAAACTGATTAGTTTCGTGCCATCAAACACTGATTTCCAGTTATTTATTCTAATCAGACAAGGTTTTCCAAAGCGTAAATTAGTTCTTCCCATATCTATTGCATAAATTCTACACCAGTTGTGGTATTGCTCTTAAGTCACCGGAAAATAAAATCGCCGGTTTTTCAAATTGTGCAGCCACTTCTCTCATAATATAAATGACTTCATCTTCCAAAGGATTGTTGATTACTATATCTTTCATGTTTTTGAGACTTAATTGTGAATTCCACATTCTCTATCAGCCAACACTTTAGTAGGATCGTAATAATCCTTTTCGTTGGGCAAATCGTGTTTTGTCAAATAAGTGTCCAGTTCTGTGTCGGAAAAATTATAAAATGGACTAACTTTAATAATGCCATCTTTGCTTTTTGAGAGAATGTCAATCCCATCTCTAAATTGGGTTTGTCCCGCTCTTAAATTGGTAAACCAATAGTCGGGTTGATGCTCTTTCATAGCTCTTTTAAAAGGCTCAAGTTTGACTTGTTCGCTAAAAAGTTGATGCTCGGGCGTGTCTACTTCCGGAATTCCCATCATCACATTTCGAAAGCCCACGCTTTGCTTCGGTACATAAATTTTCAAATTCAAATCAAGAAGTTCAATCAATTCCTTGACGTGTTGATAAGTAGCTTTAGTATTGTACCCGGTATCGCACCAAACAACTGCAATATCAGGGTTAATCTTTGTGACTAAATGCAAAAGAGCCACTTCATAAGGTCGAAAATTGGTGGTAATCAAAGGGTTTTCTGCCCGATTTAAAACCCATTTTACGATATCAACAGGTTCTTTTTCTTGTAATTCTTTATTCATTTGTTCGAGATACATGGAATGGTGTTTTTAATATACAAACTTTAATTATCTAATTATTAGTGAACTATAAAATCAAAACTTAGTTAATTATAAATTACCTATAACTCCTATGGCTTTAATAGGAGTTCAAAGATAAATTAATTTTTGAGTTTTGCCGATGAAATCGATATAATTTGTAGTTTAAAGGTAAATAATAGCATAAACTTAAGAGCTTAAGTTTGAATCCTAAAAAGTTGAAGACGTAAAAATAAAAACTAATATCTTTAAAAACATTTAAAACTACATCGCTAAATAAAACAATTATTTATATTTTTAAACAGCCAAATTCAATCAGTATAAAGAAGATACCGGTGACGATGCAAGTTTAAACGAAATGGAGAATAGATAACACAATTGAACCAAAACATTAAAACCCGATTCGCTTTTAATTTCAAAAATTCAACTCAACTCATTAGACTCTTCGCCATAACAACCGGAATTCCCAACTCTTTCCAAAATCCCACCTTATTTTTATCCTATGAAAATTTTAATTATTGAAGACGAAATTGAATTACGGGAAACTATAAAACAGTCGCTATTAAAGGAGGAATACATCGTAGAAACTGCCGCTGATTTTTTGAGCGCGCAGGAGAAAATATCGATATATGATTACGACTGTATTTTGTTAGATATCATGCTTCCCGACGGTAGCGGCATGGATATTCTGAAAGAGTTAAAACAAATGGATAAATCGGAAAATGTAATTATTATTTCCGCTAAAAATTCTCTCGACGATAAAGTAAGCGGATTGGAATTGGGAGCGGATGATTACTTGACAAAACCCTTTCATATTGCAGAACTCAACGCTCGCATTAAAGCGGTGATTCGCAGAAATAATTTGCAAGGGAAAAAGCATCTTGAAATCGGAAATATTCTTTTTAATATCGAAGAGCGAACTGTAAAAATCAACGGAGAAGCGATTCATCTCAACAGAAAAGAATTCGATATGCTCAGCTATTTTTTACTCAATAAAAATCGGTTGATTACCAAAACAGCTTTGGCAGAATATGTTTGGGGAGACCATATCGATCAAGCTGATAATTTTGATTTTATTTATTATCAAATCAAAAACTTACGAAAAAAACTGAAAACTGCGCAAGCTTCTATCGCAATTAAAACCATATATGGTATCGGTTATAAATTAGTTGAAAAATGAAACTCCTCAACCAATCATTGCTCTATATTTCTCTGGCATTTCTGCTGATAATCGGAATTTGGGCAATCGTGTTCTATTTCAACTTAAAAGAGGAAATAAGAGACAGCATAGATGATGGATTGGACAACAACAAAATGCTCATTCTTCAGAAGGTAAAAGTTGACTCCACCCTACTTTTACAAACCGAATTTGGTGGAAATAATTTTAAAATTAAACCGATTTCCAAACAGCACGCGCTCAGCATTAATGATAGATTTAAAGACACTTTGATGTATAGGCAAAATGAAAGCGATTTAGAACCGGTTCGTATTTTGCATTCTGCTTTTGAGCATCAAGACAACTATTATCAAATAAAAATAATCTCTTCCTTAGTCGAAGAAGACGATTTAGTTGAAGAAGCTTTCTGGAGTGTGATTTGGTTGTTTATTATTCTGATTACCAGTATTATAATCATCAATAATATCGTCTTACGTAAAATATGGAAGCCGTTTTACAAGATATTAAATCAATTGAAATCATTTCGAATAGACCGCAACCAACTTCCCCTAAGAATTACCACAAACACCAAAGAATTTAAGCAATTACAACAAGCTTCCAATGCCTTAATTCAGCATGCTCAAAAAGCTTATACTTCTCAAAAACAATTTACCGAAAACGCTTCTCATGAGCTGCAGACGCCAATTGCAGTTATTGTCAATAAATTAGAACTCCTTTTGGAATCGGAAAAGCTCAACGAGGTTGATGCGCAAACCATTGCCGAAGTTATCGATATTGCCGACCGTTTAAAAAAGTTGAATAACTCCTTATTGCTTTTGGCCAAAATTGAAAACAAACAGTTTTTAGCACCCCAAACCATTTCCTTGAATGAAGTTACGACCACTTTTTTATCGGATTTTAAAGACTGGGCAGCCTTCAAAAACATTGAGATCGAATTAAAAAAATCAGGCGATTTTAATTACAATATGAATAAGGCATTGGCAGAAATCCTGATTTCCAATTTAATCAGAAATGCTGTTTTTCATAATATCAAAGATGGAATTGTGGAAATTAACATTACAGAAGAAAAATTCACCATATGCAATTCGGGAATCTCGGAAGCTTTGGACCCGAAAATGATTTTCAATCGCTTTGTCAAGAATCCTTCTAAAAGTCAAAGCACCGGCCTCGGACTGGCTATTTGTAAAGCCATTTGCAAGTTATACGATCTTGAACTAACTTATCATTTCGCAATAAACAAACATTGTTTCACGATTTATAAAAAAAGTAATTCCCTGATTTAAATTCCAAATTCTTTCCAGTATTGCCTTCTATATTTGTGGTATAAATCTAAAAAACCATAGAACAATGAAAACGAAAGCAATTAAATTAATGATAGTTACCCTACTATTTTCAGGAGTGATGTTTGCCCAAGACCTATCGTCAAATCAAGTTCCTTCCGTAGTGTTCAACACTTTCAAAAAGGAATTCCCAAAAGCAAATGATGTGGAATGGGAAATGAAAGGCGATCGATACAATGTTGAATTTGAAATTGGTTGGTTTAGCGACTATGAAGCCTGGTTTAAAAAATCCGGGGAACTGATCAGATATGAAATGGACATCTCAAAAAAAGATTTACCCGATGCGGTAAGGCAATCCATCAAAGAACAGTACAAAGGTTATCACGTAGATGATGCAACAAAAATTGTTGAAAATAATGTGGAAACCTATGCTGTAGAAATCGAAAAAGGAAATGATGAGCGCGATCTTATCTTTTCAATAAATGGTGAACAAATTAAACCCTAAAATGTGATGAAAACAACCGTATTAATTTTAATTACAGCCCTGACATTATTCACCTCTTGTAGTAAAGACGATGAGGTATTGTCAAATGAAGAAGTTTTAACCGAAGCGGAAATTCCAGCCGAAATTAAAACGTATATCTCAACTCATTTTGATGGTCATTCCATTATTCGGGCAGAGAAAGAGACCGATAATCAAATCATCAATTATGAAATCTATTTGAGTGAAAACTTCAATTTAGAATTCAATAGCGAATATGAAATTACAGAAATTGACGGCGTAACAGAATTGCCAAATTCCGTAATTCCACAACCGATTTTGGATTATGTGACGCTCAATTATCCGTATCATTTCATATCGGACTGGGAGTTGGAAATCAATCATCAACAGATTGAATTAAGCAACGACCTTGAGTTGGATTTCGATTTAGATGGAAATTTTTTGAGCATCGACAACGATTAAAAACAGTTGTGTATAAAACACCGGCTTCAAGAATTTAACCGTTTTTGTAGCCGGCTTTTTATGGTATAATCGATCTATTCCCATTCCGCTTTCAGCGCTTCCAACAATTTTTGAAGTTGCTTTTCAGCCTCTTCAATTAACTCGTTTATTTCTTGCCAACCCATTTTTGAAATTTGCGTTTCTAATCTCTCCAACGGTTTTACCGCTTCTGTTGCCCTAATTTGCTTCAACATCGGAATCATTTTGTGAGCGACGAAAGCGATGTTTTCTTTGTTTTCTGCAGTTTGCGCGTCCAATATCTTCTGCAAATTTGTCGTAGTACTTTCAATTAAACTTTCTATGATTCCTTGGATAGCTTCTTTATCACCATCGGTAAAAGTTTCTAAATCCGTTAAATCATACAAATCGCTATCAACCTTCAATTCGTCTGAAGCGGAGGGCTGAACAACTTCGAGTTCCAAACCCAACGCTTCTCCAATTACACTTAAAAGTGCATTGATCTCATAAGGTTTGACCAGGAAATTATCAAACCCATAAGTCAGATATTCTTCCAAAGATTTATCGGTCATTCCCGAGAGCGCAATTACCGGTAGGTGTTGTATATTTTTATCTTTCCGTATTTCTTTCAACAACCGGAATCCATCCATTTTTGGCATTTGGATATCGGTCAACACCGCATCAACTTCAATTTCTTCTAATTTTTGAAGCGCTTCTACTCCATTTCGAGCTATATCAATTTTAAAGTTAGCGTTTTTTAAAATTTCACTAATTAAATTCAACTGAGCTTGCTCATCATCTACAATCAAGACATGTTTTTCTTTTGCATTTTTCAGTTTTAAATTTTTCTGTTTTTCTTTTACACGATCTTTCCGATTCGCTTCTTTTACAGGAATTTCTACCACGAAAGTTGTTCCTTTCCCCAATTTACTTTTCACCTCAATGGTTCCTCCCAAAAGCTCTACCATTTTTTGGGTGATGGTTAATCCCAAACCAAAACCGCCGTATTTTTTTTCGGTGGATTCGTCGGCTTGAGAAAATTCTTCAAAAATTTTATTTAATTGATTATCCGAAATTCCAATTCCCGTATCCTTCACCTCTATTCTCAAACTCTCTTGAATTCCCAAACTATGAATTTCCGCTTGAATTTGAATTTCCCCTTTTTCGGTGAATTTATAGGCATTCCCAATAAGATTTGTCAAGATTTGCTGAATCCTAAATGGGTCACTGATAAAATTACCTTGCGTTTCTTCCGATAAATCAGATATGATTTCTAAGCTTTTTTGATCCGGTGAAGGAATACTGGTATTAATCACATCTTCAATAAGCTGTGCGGGAACAAAAGGAACTTTATCGACACTGATTTTCCCAGCTTCCAATTTGGATAGATCCAATAAATCGTTGATTAATTTCATGGTGAAATCCGATGATTTTTTGAGCTGGTTCAAATAGTTTTTCTGTTTAGCGCTCAACTCTGTTTTGCCCATCAAATCAACATATCCTAAAATACTTCCTAAAGGAGAACGCAAATCGTGTGTAACGGTTGCCATAATTTGTTCGCGACTGCTCAATAAGTGTTCTGCATAACCTTTGGCTTGTTCCAACTCTTTTCTGTACAACCGACTCTTGTTGGTGTCTCTGATAATCATCATCCCAAAAATCAAAATGGTAATTAGCGTAGCAATCCCAAAAACAATCATGATCGTATAAGTTTGATCCATTGTTTCTTGTCCCGATTCAATACGTTCGAGAGATTTCCGGATTTCTTCCTGTTCTATTTTAGTGCGAATTTTCCTAAGTTGATTAGAAATCTTGATATCGTTGGTCAACAAATTATTTTCTTTCTCAGAAATTCTCTTTTGATACTCATGTTCCTGCAATTCCAAAGAAAGTAAAACTTGTTTTGTAGTGTTGATCAGTTCATCAGCAGTACGATTAGTCAATCTGTCGGCACCGATTTCTTCTCCATACTGAAGATAATCTGTAATTACCTTCTGTTGATATGGCTCTAAGTCTTTGACCATCTCTTCATAGTCTAAACTTCCAAAAAGGTAATCAGCTTGTTCAAGCCGCTTTAAAACCCGATCATAATAATTGTCAGAAGCATTTTCGGCTCGGAATTCAAGCAATTCTAAAAGGTTTTCTTCTTTCAGTGTCAACAATTGCCCGATACTATCCAACTCTGCCTTGGTTTCCTCTGTTTTATAAAGAATTTTTAAAGAATCTAATACAGTTGAAATTGTATCGATAGAATTTCTAAACTCTTCTAAACCCGTGGTGTCTTTATCGTGAATGATATTCCTACTGATTCCGTCTGTGATATATAATCGCGTAGCAGCTTCACTGATCAGCGCCATTTTTTGTCTGCTATCATCAGGCTGTTCAGACAAATTTAATTCTTGAACCTTTTTGAAGATAAACCAAATGGTTAAGGCTCCAAAACCTGCCAACAATACATAGCCAAACAAAGCTTTAAACGGAATAGAAAATTTAGATTTTTTCACGTTCTTCAGTTATATTACTATTTTTCAAAAGTATTCAATCTTATTGGAATTACCTTTATAATGTGTATGTTTGCCAACGATATCTCAAAGGGGTGCCATTTTGATAAGTGGCTGAGATTATACCCAACGAACCTGCGCAGGTTATGCTGCGAAGGGAAAAGAGTTTAGGTAACCCTGTATGATCCAATTGGAAAATTGGTTATACGGGTTTTTTATTTTAATCTATTATTAACACGTGAATAATCGCCCCTTTTATTCGTAAAACACATACGAATGAAACGTTTATTCTTAATCATCATTTTTTTATTATTCTATTTTTCGGGATTTGCCCAAACTTTTACTTTAACCGGGAAAGTAACGAAAAATGACCAACCACTTCCCGGAACAAGTGTTGAAGTTAAAGACTCAGAAGAAAATGCCTATACAGATTTAGATGGAAATTATACGCTAAATCTACCCGAAGGAGTTTATCAAATTATTTTCACTTACGGCAACGAAAAAACGGTTGAGGTTCAGTTAGATTCCAATCAAAGACTTGATGTAGATATGACAGATCTGGCCGAACAGCTCGAAGAAATTATTATTTCGGCTTATCGCGTAGATGCTGATTCTCCCATTACACACAGTAACTTGGATCACGAAGAAATACGCGAGCGAAATTTGGGGCAAGATGTTCCTATTCTGATGAATTACATGCCCAATGTGGTAACTACAAGTGATGCCGGAGCGGGAATTGGCTATACCGGAATGCGCGTACGCGGAAGTGATGCTTCTCGTATAAATGTAACGATGAATGGAATTCCGATAAACGACGCTGAAAGTCACGGAACTTTTTGGATTAACTTGGGAGATTTCACTTCTTCTATTGGCGATTTACAATTACAACGCGGCGTGGGTACCTCTACAAACGGGTCAGGAGCATTTGGCGCGAGCTTGAATGTTTCTACCGAGCAAATTAAAGAAAAACCTTCCGCTCAAATCACCAATACCGTGGGGTCTTTCAATACCCATAAACATCAAATGCAGTTTAATACAGGATTACTGGACGACAGATTTGCGTTTTCCGGGAACTTTTCGATTTTGAAAAGCGATGGCTATATCGACAGGGCTTTTTCAGATATGAAATCTTATTTTTTACAAGGGGTTTATCAGCATGACAACACACAAATTAAAGCTTTAACTTTTGGTGGAAAACAACAAACCTACCAAGCTTATTTCGGAATCGATGAAGGACAACTCAAAGAAGATCGACGCTTTAATCCTGCAGGAATGTACACCGATGATGACGGAAACATCCAGTTCTATGACAATCAAACCGATAATTATGAACAAGATCATTTCCAACTTTTATGGAACCAACGATATGATAACAATTGGTCGTCAAATTTGAGTTTGCATTATACTATCGGAGAAGGTTATTATGAAAGTTATCGAGAAGATGCAAAACTAACCGATTACGGCCTTCCAAATTTTGAAGTTGGAGAGGAAACAATTACCAATTCCGATCTGGTTGATCGAAAATGGTTGGATAATTATTTCTATGGAGGAGTTTTTAATCTGACTTATAAAAAATCAGGAATTGAAGCAATTTTTGGAGGAGGAGGAAATTATTATTCCGGAGATCACTTTGGAGAAGTTATGTACACTAAATTCGCGGAAAACCCGGAACCATTCGGTAAATATTACGACAATCTTGGGACTAAAAGGGAATTCAACTTATACACCAAATGGACCTGGGCCATCACAGATGATTTTTCTGCTTTTGCCGATTTGCAATGGCGAAATATTCAATATAAAACTGAAGGACCGTATGAGAATGAAGAATTTAACCTCAAAGACAACTTTGATTTTTTCAATCCAAAACTCGGATTGACTTATCAATTATCAGAGCAAAACCAATTGTATTTCTCTTATGCCAGAGCCAACAGAGAACCCAACAGAGGAGATTATAAAGCGGCCCTTTTGGGAGAAGAAGATTCCGAATATCCAAAAGCAGAACAGCTCAATGATTATGAGTTGGGTTGGCGATTGCGTTCAGAAAATTTTGTACTGAACACCAATCTTTATTTTATGGATTATCAAAATCAGTTGGTGTTGACCGGAGAGATTGATCCGCAAGGAAGGGCTATCAGAGAAAATTCAGGAAATAGTTATCGCGCGGGAATTGAAATAGATGCAGACCTCAAGATCTCAAATAAATTCAACATCCGACCCAATGTTGCCCTAAGTCAAAACAAGAATAAAGATTATAATGCAGTAACCGAGGAAGGATTGGTGAGTTATGGAAACACCACAATTTCATTTTCTCCGGGAATTGTAGCCGGGAACCAAATTCAATACAAACCGATAGATAACTTAAAACTTATTTTACTGTCTAAATATGTGGGAGAACAATATATGAGCAACACGGAAGAAAAGGCCGCTAAATTAGATGATTATTTTGTGTCTGATTTCAATGTTCAATATGTTTTAAACAAGATAAAACCATTCAACAAAATCATACTCACCGGATTGATTAATAATATTTTTAATGAAAAATATATTTCTAACGGATATTACGATGCGGCTTATGGAGCTTCTTATTACCCCCAAGCAGGAACAAACTTTTTAGCCGGATTGACTTTGGTATTTTAAATTGAACAGTTCGAATAAATAATTAACCCTGGTAGATATTGAAAATCTGCCAGGGTTAATTTATTAGAATATCTTTAATGAATTGTGACTGCTTTTTCAAAGTTCTAATACCGAATCGACCGTAAATTTAATCTGATATAAGATAATAAGTTATGTCTCTCGGCATTATACCAAAGAATCTCCAATTAAAATAAACATATCGGCTTGGTATAACACGACACCCAATTACTTTGGAAAAGTTTCCGTGAGATGCCTTCAAAAAACACAACTGCAAAACCAATTTGAATTCCCTCTAATTTTTCACCGTTAAGTTACCACCTCCATTATCAATCACTTGGTAAGGTTTCATAGAATATTCAAAATCTTCTCCTCCACTTTTTTCTTCTATAACAGTTCCTGCAATAAGGTTGTAGGTATTATGATCAGCGCACTGACAAACGCCTTCTATTCCATCAATCTCCAAAGCAGAACAATTTTCTACCGGATGATTCGGATCAGCCGCATCATACGCCACATAGTTTCCCGATCCGGTATTGACGATAATTACTCCTGCATTTCCATAACCATCGACAAAAACAGGGTTTAAGGCAAATTTCAGAGGATTAAATTGTGGTAAATTTAGATTAACTGTAAAATAAACCGATACATTTAATAAGTTTGGATTCTCGTATTGGTGACTATCGCTACATGCTGTAGAGCATAACATCACGATTCCTAAAGTCAAATAAGCAAAAAATGATTTCATATCGAATAATTTTAAGAAAGCCAAGATAGTAAGATTCCTATGTTTGAAAAATAATTATTATATTTGTTCTAACCTGATCCCGCATCTGCGGGATTAGTTTTTTATATATATAAGGTAATAAATAAAGAACGAAATTATTATGTCAAAAGTATCCTATTATACAGCCGAAGGCTTAGAAAAATTGAGAAAAGAACTCGACCATTTGAAATATGTTGAACGACCAAGAGCTTCTCAAGCTATTGGAGAAGCTGCAGACAAAGGTGATTTGAGCGAAAACGTTGAGTATGACGCTGCCAAAGAAGCTCAGGGAATGTTGGAAATGAGAATAGCAAAATTGGAGGAGATTGTTGCTAATGCGCGTATAATCAATGAATCGAAAATTGACACTTCCAAAGCACTTATCCATAGTACCGTCAAACTAAAAAACAAAACGAACGGTCAAAAGATGACTTATAAATTAGTCTCTCAAACGGAAGCTGATTTAAAAACAGGTAAAATATCAGTCACTTCCCCTATTGGCCAAGGCTTACTGGGTAAAAAAGTTGGTGAAGAAGCTGAAATTCAAGTGCCTAATGGTAAAATCACTTTAGAAATCCTCGAAATTTCACGTGGATAGGATTATGGAAAAACCATAATTAACAACAGATGTATTTCAAACCTCCTCACTTCTATTACTAAATCAAATTTTCGGTAGATTTATAGAAGTAAAATATTTCAGCTCTCTTATTCACATTATAACATACTGATTTTCAAAAACAAACATGAAAATCTAAAAGTATTCCATTAAGTTTTATAGCTTTCATTTTTGAATAACAATCTTGGAATCCGAATCGGCAAAGTTGAAAAAACGAAAGTCACATAAAGCTTTAGAAGGTTAAAAAATCAACCTGAAAAAGATAAAGCAATCCAAGAAAGAACTGGTCAGTCAAACAAAATGGAAAAAGAGGAAAAATAAAAGAAGATTATTCCTACTGAGAGAAAGAAAATAAAAGCAGAAAAGATTCAAAAAGAGAAGGAATTTAATACTAAATAATATTCATTATACAAAGAAAAATGCCGTCGCCATAAAATAATGTAACGGCATTTTTTATTTATAAATCAATATCATAAAGCTTCAACTTATTGTAAAGTGTTTTTCGATCTATATTTAAATCTCGAGCCGCTTTACTTTTATTTCCTCCTGATTTTTCCAGCGCTGAAATAATCATTTGCTTTTCATTTTCATTTTTGAATAGTCCTTCCTCCTCAACCGGTTTCGTATGTAGCAGTTTGTTAGGCAATTCTGCCTTGGTAATCTTATCACTATCAGCAAATAAAACCGCTCGCTTAATATAATTTTGAAGTTCCCTTAAGTTGCCCGGCCAAGAATATTTTTGAAAGATTTCCAAAACTTCATCGGTAAATTCTATTACTTCTTTCCCTAATTCCTCATTTGCCTTTTCTAAAAAATGATTGGCAAAAATCACCAAATCTTCACTTCGACTACTGAGGTTTGGAACCTGAATTGAAAACTCATTTAGCCGATGATATAAATCCTCTCTAAAACTTCCTTCTTCTACTGCTTTTTCTAAATCTTCATTGGTAGCTACAACTACGCGGATATCTACCTCAATTTCTCTATTGCTGCCTACCGGTTTTATCTTTCTTTCTTGTAGCGCTCTTAAAAGTTGAACTTGTAACTCATATTCCAAATTTCCGATTTCATCTAAAAACAAAGTTCCGCCATTTGCTGCCTCAAAATGACCGGTTTTATCATTGACAGCTCCGGTAAAAGAACCTTTTAAATGGCCGAAAAACTCACTGGCAGCCAACTCTTTTGGAATCGCTCCGCAATCCACCGCTACAAAAGGTTTTTGTGCACGTTTGCTTTGATCATGAATTTGTTTAGCTACATATTCTTTCCCGGTTCCACTTTCCCCGGTAATCAATACCGACATATTGGTAGGAGCAACTAATTTGATATATTGATCGAGTTTTTTTGAAGCTTCACTAACTCCAGAAATAAACTCCGGAGAACCTAAAGTTTTGGATACCGGATCCGATGATTTTTCAGTGGATTTAGGTGAGGGTTTTTTAGCTTTCTTCTTTGTTTTATCTTCAACATCAGATTCAACCTTAGCAAGAGCCTGTTGAATAATCTCCATTAATTTCTGTGGATTTATCGGTTTGGAAACATAGTCAAATGCCCCCATTTTAATTGCATCAACAGCTAAGCTTACCTGTGCATAACCCGTCATTAAAATCACTTGGGTTTTTGGAGTTTGGGACTTGACACTTTTTAAAACTTCAGTACCGTCTTTTTTTGGTAAACGAACATCAGACAATACTACTTCAAAATTTGATTTCTCAAATTTTTTAAGAGCTGATTCTGCAGAAAAAGCAGTTTCAACTTCGAAGTTTTTCTTGCTTAAAAAAGTGGCTAACATTTTACAAAAAGCCACATCATCATCTATAATTAGAATCCTACTCATGGATTATCCTCTTTTTTTCAAAAATAGATAAACTACTTGCCATTTCACATATAAAGGTTTTATAAATATCTTCAATTAGACCGATTTTATAGGTTTTACTTTTTGTAAAAAATTATAAACCTAAATTATAACCTATATTTTTTCTACATTTGTTAATTACATAATTACACAGGTTAATAATATTAATTAGAAAACGAACTAACGCATTAAATATGAAAGCATACATTTTTCCCGGACAGGGATCACAATTTCCCGGAATGGGCAAAGACTTATATGAAGCTTATAACGAAGCAAAAGAAATGTTCGATCAAGCTGATGAAATTTTGGGATTTGAAATTTCAAAAATTATGTTTGAAGGAACTTCGGAAGAATTAAAAGAAACCAAGGTTACCCAACCCGCTGTATTTCTTCATTCGGTGATCTTAAACAAAATCGTCAGTAAAGAGGAAAAACCCGATATGGTAGCCGGTCATTCCTTAGGAGAGTTTTCTGCTTTAGTGGCTTGTGGTGCCTTAGATTTTAAAGATGCACTGGTTTTGGTTTCCAAAAGAGCTCTCGCGATGCAAAAAGCTTGTGAACTGCAAAAATCTACAATGGCCGCTGTTTTGGGGTTAGAAGACCAAGTGGTTGAAGAAGTTTGTGCCGAAATTGAAGGCACAGTCGTCGCTGCCAACTATAATTGTCCCGGACAAATTGTAATCTCAGGAGAAGAAAAAGCAGTACAGGATGCCTGTGAAGCCCTCAAAGAAAAAGGAGCTAAACGTTGTCTTCCTTTACCGGTTGGCGGTGCTTTTCATTCTCCTCTGATGGAACCCGCTCGAGAAGAATTGGCAAAAGCGATTGAAACCACCCAGTTTCACAAGCCCTTCTGTCCTATTTATCAAAATGTATCAACTACTGCGGTTTCAGATCCGAAAGAAATCCAAGAAAATTTAAACAAGCAATTGATTTCTCCGGTGAAATGGACGCAAAGTGTACAAAATATGATTAAAGACGGAGCAACCTCTTTCACTGAAATGGGACCCGGAAGAGTGCTATCGGGATTGGTGAAAAAAGTTGATCGAAAAATGGTGGTTCATAAACCAGCATTATAACTGAAAAACACCGCTTTTCTAACTGATTTATTCAGTGGTTTTAACAGCATAAAATGAAGTTAATCCTTTTACAAAAGCTCGAGAAAACGGTGAGGGATTTTACAGTCCCACCAGAAAAGCGGTTTATTTTTTCTTTAAAGCATTTTATAATAAACCGATAATTATGATTATTAAAACAGTTAGAGGTGTCCATCCGCTAATTCCCAAAAATTGTTTTATCGCTGAAAATGCAACCATTGTTGGCGATGTGGCTATGGGAGAAAATTGTAGCGTATGGTTTAATGCCGTAATTCGTGGAGATGTTAATGCTATCAAATTGGGCGATAAAGTCAATGTACAAGACGGAGTGGTTATTCACGCTACTTATCAAACCTCTCCTACAGACATCGGCAATAATGTCTCTATTGGTCATAATGCAATTGTTCACGGGTGTACCATCCACGACAATGTATTAATTGGTATGGGCGCGATTATAATGGATGATTGTATTGTAGAAAGCAATAGTATCGTTGCCGCCGGCGCTGTAGTCCCCGCAAACACGCACATAAAAAGTGGAAGTATTTATGCGGGAATTCCTGCTAAAAAAATAAAAAATATCAGTTCGGAATTATCCGAAGGGGAAATTGAACGCATTGCTGAGAATTATATGCTTTACGCTTCTTGGTATAAATAAGGTCATCTGTCATTTCATATTTATAAAACAGATGCTTTAAAATTAAATTCTTTAATAATATGTTTCTATCAAGAGTAAAAGTAAGCCTTATTTTCTTTAGTTTGCTTTTCGTAGCTCCTTTTATTCAGGCGCAATCAACTCCCAGTTCAATTTCATCTTTAAAAAAAGTATATCAAGATTATTTTGACTCCAATCGCGAAGAGGTTTTCCTTCATCTCAATAAAACACAAGTAATTAAGGGGGAGGATTTATGGTTTTCAGCTTATGTCTTTGCTCCGAATACCGGAAGACCCAGTTTGCAAACCACAAATTTACATGTCAATCTTTACGATGAACAAGGAGCGCTTTTAGAAGCAAAGACAGTTTTTATTGAAAACGGAAAAGGAGAAGGTTATTTCAATTTACAAGAAGAAAATTACCCCTCAGGAAAATATCTAATCAAAGCTTTTACACACTATCAAAAAAACTTCCAAGAAGATTTGAGTTTTCGTCAGGGTTTCAAAATATTAGGTCCTAATTCTGTCGTTGAAACTGATGAAGCAAACCCTGAATTCGATTTGCAATTGCTTCCCGAAGGTGGACATTTACTGGCTAATGTTTTCAATAGGATTGGAGTAAAGCTTATTGATCAAAATGGAAAATCGAGAACTTTTTCTCAAGCCTACTTAACCAATTCTAAAGGAGACACCATCACTACCTTTAAATCCAATCAATTTGGTTTAGCCAAATTTGATTTATATTATGTCAGTGGTGAAACCTATCAACTAAAACTGAAACCCCAAGGAGCAGACTGGATTACTAAGACACTTCAGAAACCCAAACAAATCGGACTAACCCTTTCGGTTCAGAATATTGCTCCAAAGATGTTACATATCTTCCTCAGCACAAATCGGTCCAGTATAAAAATAATTGGCGGACAAGAGTTTCACGTGGCTTTCCATCAACAAGGAGAAATGAAAACCTCTTCATTTAAGTTTCCCAAAAATGATACCTTAGTAGTAATTCAAACCCCGAAAAAAAGCTTGACTACCGGTGTAAACACAATCACGATTTTTGATGAAAACTTCAACCCGCTTTTGGAAAGGCAGTTTTTTTATGGTAAGAATTTAAAAAGAATTAATCTGGAACCAAAGATAATAAAGGTTACCAAGGATAGTATGACATTTGAATTACGAACTTTAGGAAAACACGAAAATTTTAATATTAGCTTATCCGTACTTCCAGAAACCACAATAAGTTATACTCCCAAACACAATATTTTCTCATCTTTTTATCTGAAACCATACATTAAAGGATATTTGGAAAATGGGGGATATTATTTTTCAGCTCTCCACAATCCAAAAACTAAAAAAGATTTAGACTTATTGTTGCTCACTCAAGGATGGAGTAAATATTCCTGGCAAAATATATTTAAAGGTAAACCCATAGAATTATATGAAAATGAAGTGGGTTTCACCATTCAAGGACAACTCAACAAACGTCCAAGAAATATCAACCAATTGGCGATGGTGAGTTCTACCGGAATAGAATTCTTAGAATTAGATAAAGAAAATAATTTTCGTGAAAAGCATCTTTATGTAGAGGAAGCATCAAAAACTTCTTTTGGTTTATTAAAAGGCAAAAACAACCGAATGGTCAAGCCAAAACTATCGGTTTATGTAACTCCGGTTCGCGATACTAAAAACACTGAAATTCTAAACAGCGATTTCTATCGGTTAGACCAAGCGATACCAAAAAGAATGAAATCCTATGAACTATCTTTTTTTTCAAGTTTAGGAGAATTATTGGATACGGTTTTAATCAAATCAAAAGCATCCACAAAGGAATTGGATTATAGTCAAGATAAGCTTTTTACCAATCAGACCCTGATTACTAAAAAAATGGCGGATCGTTTTTTGTATATCACCGATTACATAAGGGTTAATGGATTTTATGTGAACAGAGATTATGGTACGCTTAAAATTACAAACAACAGAGTTCTTTATAACTCAACACCAACAATTGAGTTGGACGGGATGATTTTAAATCCCGGATTAGATCCATTGCTCAGTATAAGAACAGCTGATGTAGAGGCCATTACCATTAATAAATCCGGACTCGGGCATGGACTGCGAGGTTGGGGAGGATATATTCAAATAATCACCAGTAAGACAGCCGGTATAGATAGAGATACAGAAGATCCAAATATGCAAAACTATGATTTGAAAAATGGTTTTGCTAAAAACAAAGAATTTTACTCCCCATTATTCATGAGTTATGATGATGATATTTTTAATCGCTTTGGTGCTATAGCTTGGTTTAGCAACGTTAATTTACCGGAAGATAAAAATAAAACGAGACTGAAAACAAAAAGAGTGAATCCTTCCGGACAAAAACTTTTTATCGAAGGAATGGCTGAAGATGGAAGTCTAATTTCAGAGGTATTAACCCTACATCCTTGAAAAAAAAGCAGGACACTTCTTAAAAACCGCTATCGAATATAGGATTTCAACCAAAAAAGACACCAAAACGGTCTTTGTTCCAAATTATTATAATTGTCTATTAAACTTTAGATCCGCCAAATAGAGTTTTTGTATTATTGGCGCAGAGTGCTCTCAACAAATTAATTATTAATTAAATCTATTTAATCTATGAAAAAAATTAAACTGTTCACTTTATTATTAGCGGCAACAATTTTATCCAGCAGTTGTTTGGGATCTTTTTCAGCTTTCAACAACCTAAAAGATTGGAACCATCAAGTATCTGACAGCAAATTTGTAAACAACTTACTTTTTTGGGGACTCAATATTATTCCGGTGTATCCCTTGTTCTTTGTAGGAGACACCTTAATATTTAACGTGATAGAATTCTGGTCAGGCTCCAACCCTATCGCGATGAGTGAAGGGGAAATAGAAACAGAAACTTTTGTAAAAAACGGAGAAAAATATGAAATGATTGCCACTAAAAATCAATTCGTTATCAAAGGGTTAGAAGGAATAAATAAGGATAGAAAAATCGTACTAAACTATATTCCCGAAGAAAAAACTTGGTTTACCACCGATGAAAACGGTGAGAAAATTAAATTATCAAGTATGAAAGATGGTTTTCATATCGTTTACATGCCTAATGGAGAAGAAGTTAAACTCGATCCTTTTACCGCACGTAAGGATGGAAAGGCTATTTTAAATTCTAAAATTGTTGAATATTACAGTCAGAATACCGTAGTTATTTCTGAGGAAAATTAAAATTTATCCTCATAACAATAATAACGCTTAATTAATAATAGCAATCTTGATAATTGAGATTGCTATTATTTTTTAGCTCAAGTTGATAGCCACAACCGGCAAAAATTCATTTTCATTTTAAACTAAAGTTGTCCTTAGCTCAAAAACTGATTTATCGCATTAGGGGTAAATTCAACTTGCTTGCCTTTTAATTTGCAAGCTTCGATAGATAAATCATTCCTTTATAAAATCAATTATTATTTTAAAACGTCTTCGGTAATTGGACAAACTGGAATATTCAGTAATATGAGGGTTAAGTTTATCCACTTGTAATTCTTCGAAGGCTTCTTTTTATACCAGCAACATTCTTAAAAGCGATTAAACGATAAGTTTATAATAATAATCGGGTTTTTTCCTGATATATCCATTAATTAAGGATAACTTTGTCCTTAATTGAGCAATTTTAAACTTAGTAAACATGGACTTGACAAAATACCCCGCAGAACCCTTTCGCATAAAAAGTGTTGAATTGGTGAAAATGATATCAAAAACAGAACGTGAAGAAGTACTAAAACGAGCAGGTTACAATACTTTCTTGATATCGTCTAAAGATGTTTATATAGACCTTTTAACCGACAGTGGCACCAATGCGATGAGCGATCATCAGTGGGCCGGTATAATGATGGGTGATGAATCTTACGCCGGCAGTCGAAATTTCTTTCATCTTGAAAAAACCGTCAGAGATTATTTTGGATTCAAACACGTAGTACCAACCCATCAAGGTCGAGGTGCAGAAAACATACTTTCTCAAATAGCGATTAAACCGGGTCAATTCGTTCCCGGGAATATGTATTTCACCACTACCCGATATCATCAAGAACGCAATGAAGGCATATTTGTCGATGTTATTAGAGATGAAGCGCATGACGCTACTTTAAACACTCCTTTTAAGGGAAACATAGATATCGGTAAATTAGAAAAACTTATCGATGAAAAAGGAGCTGAAAACATCGCCTATGTATGTTTAGCTGTAACAGTAAATTTAGCTGGTGGGCAGCCTGTTTCCATGGAAAACATGAGAGCTGTAAGAGACCTGACCCAACAGTACGATATCAAAGTTTATTACGACGCCACTCGGGTTGTGGAAAATGCTTTTTTTATCAAGGAACAAGAATCGGGATACGAAGATAAATCTATACAAGAAATCGTTCTTGAAATGTTCAGTTATTCCGACGGCTGTACAATGAGCGGTAAAAAAGACGGTTTGGTCAATATTGGAGGATTTCTCTGTTTAAATGATGATCAGTTATTCTTGGATGCCAAAGAATTAGTGGTTGTCTATGAAGGAATGCCTTCATATGGTGGAATGACCGGTCGAGATATGGAGGCTTTTTCTATTGGATT
>DATGSA010000212.1:0-21812 GCA_035303085.1 Flavobacteriaceae bacterium | reverse complement strand
GTAAAAGGAATTGCTTTAGGAACCTTGATCGCCGAATGGATCGCGCTCTTATTCGGTTGGTATCTGTTATCGCGAAAATTACAGATTAAACACGTCTGGAAAAGTATCAAAGAATTATGGCAACAGATCATTGATAAGGTTCAAATGATAGCGATGTTTAAAGTGAATGGCGATATTATGATTCGAACTTTTGCGTTGTTAGGTGGCTTTGCTTGGTTTGCCAATGAAGGGGCCAAGTTTGGCGATGCCACGCTTGCCGCCAATCACGTTTTATTGCAGTTTGTTTCCCTCTCCGCTTTCTTCTTAGATGGTTTTGCGAACGTCATTGAAATGTACGCCGGAACAGCGATTGGAAAAGATGATAAATCTTTGTTTAAACAACGGATCTGGGAAACGACCAAGGTTTCTGGGGTAACTGCATTCTTATTGGGACTGGGAATCATTCTTTTAGCCCCTTCTGCGATTAGCCTCCTAACGCAAGATCAAAACGTGCAAGTAATAGCGGAAAACCACGCGATCTATGCCGGGATTTATATCGTTTTATCTTTTGTAGCTTTTCAATTGGATGGTGTGTTTATCGGGGCAACCAGAAGTAAAGAAATGCGTAATGCAACGGTTTTGTCATTTATTGTTTTAATCGGACTGGGAACTTTCACCACTCACCAATTCGGAAATATCGGATTGTGGATTGCTTTTATAGCCTTTGTAATTGTGCGTGGACTGGGATTGGGACTGTATTTGCCAAAACTGATGCGGACGTCGTTTTCGGGAGAAGTGGATTAGTGAACGTGTGAACAAGTTGTGGAAGAAGAGGATTCAAGGGTTGAAGGATTGAAGGATTCAAGGAGTCAAGGAAGGATTTAAGGATTGAATGATGGAATGATGGTTTTCAACTTAAAAATTGTTAGGCTTTAGTTTAATTCAACGTTGATATTTCCAATTTTAATATGGATGATTGAAGGATTTTCGACTTTCGATTGTCTAATAGCAGAAGTTAAAATGAATAAAAACTACGGGTATGAAGAAGCCGATCCGACTTTCGATTGCCTAATAGCAGAAGTTAAAATGGGCTAAAGCCCGAAATTGCGTGGTATAATTAAGCCGTTGGATAAATCCAACGGTAATAGATATAGCGCGATGAATATTGAATGTAATTCCGATTGGTTTTCAGTGTGAAGAGGGACGTCGTAAAATTGGTTTGACAAATGCTTTAATTTGATAAGAAACCATCTATTACAGTCTATTTTAGCGGACTGATAAGGGTTTAATTTAACTCAAGGTTGATATTTCCAATTTTAATACAGATGATTGAAGCATTTTTGACTTTCGATTGCCTAATAGCAGAAGTTAAAATGAATAAAAACTACGGATATGAAGAAGCCGATCCGACTTTCGATTGCCTAATAGCAGAAGTTAAAATGGGCTAAAGCCCGAAATTGCGTGGTATAATTAAGCCCGTGGATAAATCCAACGGTAATAGAATAAAGCTTGATGAATATTGAATGTAATTCGGACAGTATTTCGGTGTGAAGTGTGAAGCGTGAAGCGTGAAGTCGTAAAGTTTGTTTAATAAATGCTTTATTTTAATAAGAAACAATCTATTACATTCTGCTTCAGCAGACTGCTCTGAAGGACTTCCAACAACAGGGCTTTAGCCCAACCTCAACGCTATTCATAATTACAGCACCTCAAATCCATATATCAGCACTTTAAGAACCTAAGTTCTACCGTTTAATCTTAGTGCTAAGCAAAATATCTGTCAAGGGAAGATTTGAGAATAGCTTGTACATTTTCTTCCAAATTTTGATGAGGGAAAGCACCGTACAATTTATTAAAAGACAGTTCTTTCAATTGACCTCGAATGCGAGCTACTTCACTTAAAGGCAACGGAATGTTGTTGGGATAACTGTACATCATCGCAATAAATTTTTGGCTCAGTGAAATCTGCAAAATATCTCCGCAAAGCATCACTCCTTTTTCGGTCATATTTTGAATCATCAACACGCTGCCTCCGTCAAAATGACCGCCTAAGTTAATCAGTCGTAAATCATCCCACAGCGGTTTTTCTTTTCCTGACCACAGTTCGATTTGTTGAGATTTATCAACTATGTATTCTTCATCTTTTTTATGGATGAAAATCGGACATTCAAAAGTGTTTGCCCAATCGTTCATATTGCTGTAATAATGCGGATGGGAAATTCCAATTCCTCTTAACCCGCCCTTTGAATTTATAAAGTGTTGAACATTCTCATCTAATAACGGAATGCAATCCCACAAAAAGTTTCCGTTTTCAGAAATCACCAAAAAAGCTCGTTGACCAATAGCGAATTTCGGCTCGATTCTGATTTCATATAAATTTTCTCTAACTTTTTGAACTCTCGTTTGATGGGTTCTTAACAAGGCATCGGGAGAAGTCCAAATTTGTCCCTGAAGTGGAACATATTGCCGTTCTTCTGCACAAATCTCACAGATTTCAACTTCGGTATTTTTAGGATATTGCGTTCCGCACGTAGCGCATAATTTTATTGCTGCCATAACTTCAACTTTATTGCTCTAAAAATTATCCCGCATCAAAAAATCACCCTTCCTTCTTCATCGAAAGTTCAAACCAACGTTCGGTTTTTTCATCGATTTCATCTTCTAAATCACTTAATTCTTGGGATTTTTCAGCAATCTCTTCTCCGGATAAAGGCTCTAAAAAAGCTTGTTGTAATTCTTCCTTTTTCTTTTCTAGTTTTTCAATCTGCTTTTCCAAATTCTTATACTCCTTTTGCTCGAGATAACTCAACGGAGCTTTTTTCTTTTCTCTAACCGGAGCAACTTCTTTTTCAACTTCCTCTTTAGGTTCCGGCTTGAGATTTTCTTGATATTCTCTATAATCGGAATAATTCCCCGGAAAATCTTTGATATCACCTCCTTTAAAAACAAACAGGTGATCTACTATTTTATCCATAAAATACCTGTCGTGAGAAACCACGACCAAGCATCCGGGAAAATCTAAAAGAAAGCTTTCCAAGATATTTAAAGTGACTATATCCAAATCATTGGTAGGCTCATCCAAAATCAAGAAGTTGGGATTTTGAATTAAAACCGTACATAAATATAATCGTTTGCGCTCTCCCCCACTGAGTTTTTCGACATAATCGTATTGTTTTTTACGGTCGAAAAGAAATCGTTCCAACAATTGCTGTGCGGAAATTTGCCTTCCTTTTTTAAGCGGAATATGATCTCCAAATTCGCGGATTACATCAATTACTTTTTGACCTTCCTTAATCTGAATTCCCGCTTGGGTGTAATAACCGAATTTGATGGTTTCGCCGATTACTATTTTTCCCGTGTCGGGCTTTATTTTACCGGTTAGAATATTCAAGAAAGTAGATTTCCCGGTTCCGTTTTTACCGATAATCCCCAAGCGGTCACGACGTTGAAAGTTATAATCAAAATTCTCAAACAACGTTTTTTCGCCATAACTTTTACCCACATTATGAAGCTCTAAAACTTTAGCGCCCAACCGCTCCATATTGATTTCCAACTGAACCTCGTGGTCTTTTCTTCGATTGAGCGCTCGTTTTCTAATATCATCAAAATCCGTAATTCTCGATTTTGCTTTAGTTCCCCTTGCTTTCGGTTGACGACGCATCCACTCCAATTCCTTTTTATAAAGTTGTTTGGACTTTTCTAAATTGGCCTCTTCTGTAGCAAGTCGCAATTCTCTTTTTTCCAGGTAATAACTGTAATTTCCTTTATAAGAATATAATATCCCCTGGTCTAATTCTACAATTTCATTACAAACACGTTCTAAAAAATAGCGGTCGTGCGTAACCATAAACAAGGTGAAATCTTCCTTTTTAAAAGTATCTTCCAGCCACTCGATCATCTCTAAATCCAAATGGTTGGTCGGCTCGTCTAAAATCAATAAATCCGGAACATCTAACAGCACACACGCCAAAGCAAGACGTTTTTTTTGTCCGCCGGATAAGTATTTAACCTCCTTACCCAATTCATCCAATCGCAATTTGAAGAGGATTTGCTTGTATTCCGTTTCAAAATCCCACGCTTGTTTGGCTTCCATTTGGTCGAAAGCTTTTTGATAAGCTTCAGCATCGTCGGGATTTTGCAAAGCTTTTTCATATTGCTCGATAATCTTAAGCGTTTCATTATCCGAAGCAAAAATAGTTTCTTCCACGGTGAGCGCAGGATCCAAATCCGGTTCTTGAGGAAGGAATCCTATTTTTAACCCTTTGCGGTAATTTATTTCTCCTTGATCAGGGGTATCCGACCCCGCTAAAATTTTGAGTAAAGAAGTTTTACCGGTTCCGTTTTTAGCGACTAAACCGATTTTTTGACCCTGGTTGATTCCGAAAGAAAGATCGGAGAACAATTCTCGCTCCCCATAGGCTTTGGCAATATTTTCAATAGATGCGTAGTTCAATAGTAATTTTTTACGAAGTTAAGTATTCCTCTTTAGCAAGCAAGATATATTTTATATAGATAATCGCTTACCATATCACTGAATAAACGAAAAAACATTTACTTTTTCAAGAGTAATTTAGATTCCCAATAACTGTTTCAGAGGAGCATAAGCATTTCGACTAATCGGAATTCGCTTTCCCGAACGCAAGATGGCGATATATTTATTTTTTTCGAACGATTCAATTTTTGTCAATTCATCAATATTCACAATATAAGAACGATGCGTCCGTATAAATTGTGCTGCACTCAGGGTTTGCTCATAATATTTCATCGTTTTATTTTTCAAGTGCGTTTTTCCTTTGTGACAGATTTTTACATAATCGCCATACGCTTCGATATATTCCACTTCTGCAGTAGGAATAATCCGAATTTCCGTGCCGTCTTTAATCACAATCCGCAAATGTTCATCCGGCTGTTTATGCAACGTTTCTTTGATTTCAGATTTCGTGTTTTCTTGCGCATTGATATTGCTCAACCATTTCTGTATAGCTTGATTAAACCGTTCTGCGGAAAAAGGTTTTAGCAAATAATCCAAGGCATTGGTTTCGAAAGCTTTTAGGGCATATTCGTCATAAGCGGTGGTGAAAATAACGGCCGGATTTTCTTGGATGATCTCCAGCAATTCAAATCCATTTATCTTTGGCATTTGAATATCTAAAAGCAGTAAATCCGGTTGAAACTTTGCAATCGCTTTTGCTGCTTCAAATCCATTATGACATTCAGCCACGACTTCCAACTCCGGATAATTGTTTAAATATTCCCGAAGCAGTAAGCAGGCCAAAGGTTCATCATCTACCAAAATTATGGTTTTCTTCATTGTGGGATTTTTAAAGTGACGCTGAAAATATTGTCGAATTTTTCAATCTCTAAAAGGTCGTCTTGTTTGTATAAAAACTTCAAATTTCGCTCAATAGACTCCAATCCAAATCCGGTTCCTTCCGGGGAATGGACATCATCGGCATCATAGGGATTTTTTACAGTTATCATTAAAAACGAATCTTTACAATGAATAAATATATCGATTTTTAACCGATTGAATTCCGTTTTCCTTCCATATTTAATCGCGTTTTCGAGGATGGGTTGCAGAATCAACGACGGCAATTGTGCTTTTGTGCAATCTCCTTTCTTTTCTATATCCACCGAAAGTCGCTCTCCAAATCGCACTTTTTCAATGGCTAAATACAAATTGAGGTAGTCGATTTCCTCCGAAACATCAGTGAAATCCTTTTTGCCTTTTTTCAAGGTCATCCGGAGAAATTCGGAAAGGTTAAACAACATTTCCCGTGCTTTTTCCGGTTGACTTCCCAATAAAGCATTGATTGAATTGAGACTGTTGAACAAAAAATGCGGTTGAAATTGTTGTTGTAAATTGTTCATCTCTGCTTTAGTCAATTGGCGTTCTTTTTCCAAAAAATGATCAAAAGCCAAGGATTGCTCCTTAATATTTTCATCGATCCAAAATAGATTTGAAGCAATCAACAGAATTAAAAAGCTAAAAAACCATCGGATAAAAAACAGCATTGGGCGTAATTCCCGATAAACCACATCAAACAATCCTATCCCGGAACCATACCAGTACACCAACAAAGCGATTAGCAAACTAAGAACGGTGATAATTCCCAAATAAACGATGTTGATTGCGGAGCGGGAATGATAATAATGCTGTAATCGTTTCAATCCAAAGATAAAAATCAACAATCCAAAATAGGTTCCCACCGACTCGGATAAAGAAGCAAAATGACTGACCTCAACATGGCGCAGCAAGAAATAATAACCCACCGCAACCCCGATCAGCATTACGGTAATCCAAGTGATTTTATTTTGGATGATTTTTTGCATAAAATTATTCGTAACTACTGATTTCAATTCCTCCAAAGATACAATCTCCTCTTAATACCAAAGTTTTAGATTCTTCTGTCATCTCGGCCGGCATAATCGGTCGTTTATCATCTAATCCCCCAAAAATCGTAGATACCTCCGACTTTACCTTCCAACCGGAAGGGATAATTAATTTGGTTCCGGAAAAAACACAAGTGATATCGATTACCGCTTCTTCTTCCAAATCTACGCGCATCAAATTGATTTTGGCGCCCGCAAATACCAACGAAACCAATCCTCCTCTGAAGTTTTTACTGACAATATTCTTGGTGACTCCTCCAAAAATAGATTCGACGTGAATCACATCCTCTGAATCAACGTCTTTAAATGCAGCCTTATACGTTTTCGACGTAGAACTCGAACTTGAAAAAACACTTCTGGCTAAAATGGCAATTCCAATTCCGATAATGACTATCGGCCAAAAAAGATTTGAATTGACCCAAGTGAATCCCAAATCTCTTATTAAAAAAACAACTCCGACGCCCACCATGATATAACCCGCTGTGTTTTTAAAATTGTGTTTTATCAATAGCACGAATCCTCCGGCCACCAATAACATTTTCCAAGATAAGATCCACGATGGAATGTAAAGTCCCATCTGTCGGAATAAAACCAATAACCCGGCAACAATCACTAAAATTCCGATGGCGACATGGGAAAGTCGTTTTTGCTTGTGCCAGTTTTCTCCTTTGAAATGTGTTTCCGCTTTTCTTTTAAATTCGTCTTTGTTTTCCATGATTTCTAATTTTGAATAAATTTAAGACTGTTTTTACTCAGAGAAAAGCAAATTTCGATGAAGTGTAGTTATTATTCGATGAGTGGTGATTTTTAGATTTTGAAAAATTCTGTTGTTGATTTACAGACCACCACCAGTTGCAAACTGGCGGCAGCGGTGAGTTAGAGGAAGAAACAATATAACAGACCACCAGTTGCAAACTGGCGGTAGCGGTTGATTTTAGAGTTTCTACCACCACCAGTTGCAAACTGGCCTTATTATCAAAGTTGAAACCACGACTGACATGTTTTTCTTATCTTTATACGATGAGCAGGAATTACAAGTTTCATAACAAGTCAGGGGTTTATTTTGTGTCATTTGCCACGGTGTTTTGGATTGATGTCTTTATACGTTCATCCTACCTTGAAATTTTGGCAGAAAGCATAACCTATTGTAGAGCTAAAAAGGGTTTAGAATTATTTGCTTATTGCTTTATGCCAAACCACCTGCATTTGATTTTTCGCTCGGCCAACGACGACCCCGCCGGTATTTTAAGAGACTTTAAAAAATTCACTTCAAAAAAAGTTGTTCAGGCAATTGAAAACAACTCCCAAGAGAGTAGAAAAGAATGGCTACTCAAAATGTTTAAAGAAGCGGGAAAAGGAAAGAAGAACATCAAAAGTTATCAATTTTGGCAACACCATAACCAACCCATTGAATTGTGGAGTCCAAAAGTAATAAAGCAAAAAATCGATTACATTCACAGAAACCCGGTGGAAGCCGGTTTTGTTACTTCTCCTGCTGACTGGAAGTATAGCAGTGCGAGAAACTTTCAAGACGACCATACCGTTTTGCAAATAGATGAAATGGGATTTATGGGTTTAGACAATTGATGTTGTCAGATCACCACCACCAGTTGCAAACTGGCGGCAGTGGTGCACCACCAGTTGCAAACTGGCGGCAGCGGTCCAAAGCAAAAAGCACGTTCGAATTGAACGTGCTTTTCTGCTTGAAGTGACCCCGGCAGGATTCAAACCTGCAACCGTCAGAGCCGAAATCTGATGCGCTATTCAGTTGCGCCACGGGGCCAAATTATTTTTGTTAGGAGAGTTTTCTTTTTACTATAACTGAAATGGTTTTATTATCTGCTTTTCCGGCAGTTTTTTTGGAAGCCATTCCCATCACCTTTCCCATATCTTTCATAGATTCTGCTCCGGTTTCAGCGATAATTTCATCTACAACCTTTTCAATCTCTTCTTCACTTAATTGTTCCGGGAGAAACTCGGAAATGATTTTTGCTTGAGATTCTTCGTTTTCAGCCAAATCCGGTCGGTTTTGTCCTTGGAAAATCTGCATGCTGTCCAATCTTTGTTTGACCAGTCTTTGCAATATTTTCAATTCCATTTCTTCATTTATCTCCTGACCGTCACCTGCAGTTTTAGCGTTTAAAATTGCAGCTCTAATGGCTCTTAAAGCCTCCAGTTGCGCATGATTTTTCTCTTTCATCGCCACTTTCATCTTTTGCATTACTTCTTCTTCTAATCCCATAGTTTACTTATTAAGGTTGCAAATTTACATGAATTTACATAATTATCAACAAAAAATATGCTAATTAAAGTTTCTGCGACATTCAGAAATAAAAATCGTGCAGTTTATCTTATTTAACTAAGATCTGTGGGATATAAAAAAGCTCTTTAACAAAAACCTCATAGAATGGGAGTTACTAAAGTCTGGATAATCTTAATCAAGCCGGAAGGGTATACCCCGATTAAAAGTAAAAACACAAATAAACCGAATAAAACAATCCCTGCCAAAACTGAGCTTCCGCCGGGGATTAAAGCCTCATTTTCTGCAACTTCTTTCCTTCCGGAAAACAAAGCAACGATTATCCGTAAATAGTAAAACAATCCGATTCCACTGGAGACAACTAAAATAATGACCAGAAACCAAAGCGTGGATCCTACTCCGGAAAGCAGCAAGTAAAACTTACCTAAAAACCCGGCTGTCAGCGGAATTCCGGCTAAGGACAATAGCACTCCTGTAAACAAAATCGCCATCCAGGGATTTTTCCAGAACAGACCTTTGTAATCTTCGATGTTCAGCATTTCGCCCTCTTTTGGAGAGAGATATCCAATAATTCCAAAAGCAGCAAGCATATTGATAAAATAAGCCACCATATAAAAAGCTACAGCTTCAACCCCGGATTGACTTGCGGCCAAAAGAGCTACTATCATATATCCCAAATGTGCGATAGAGGAATATCCCAACAGGCGTTTGATGTTTTCTTGACGTAAGGCCAACCAGTTTCCGATTAACATCGAGGCTACGGAAAAAACGGCAAAACTTATCCAAACACTGCTGCGCAAATCACCATTTAAATCGATAAAAAGCCGTATTAAAAATGCAAAGACACTCCCTTTGGAGATCGTGGCCACAAAAGCAGAAATAGGGGCCGACGCGCCGGCATACACATCGGGAGTCCATAAATGAAAAGGCACAAGCGCCAGTTTAAAACCGACCCCGACAATAACCAAAGCCATCCCACTTAAAAATATGATACTATCTTTATTTACCTCCACCATGTTCGCCATTTCACTTAGTTCCATCGTTCCGGTATGCGTGTAGATTAAAGCAAAACCGAATAACAAAATAGCGGCAGAAACACTGGCCATAATGAGATATTTTATAGCGGTTTCAATGGCAAAAGGTGATTTCTTTAAATAACCCAATAAACCATACATCGAAAGACTCATCACTTCCAAAGCGAGGAAAAAGGCGATAAAATGATCGCTGTTGGCCATAGCGATTGCTCCGAGTGAGGCTATCAACAGAAGAATATAATATTCTCCTTTTTTAACTTCTTTCCTCCCCCGAAAATACGGATGGGAAAACACGATAATAAAGAAGGTTGTCACTATGATTAACCCCAAAAAGAAAGTGCTAAACCCATCGACTATAAAAAGGGTAGTCACTTTTCGGCTTTCGTTTGGAATGATAAAAAGAGAAGCAAAAGCTATGGCCGTTCCCAACAAAGACAACACAAAAGAAACCGTGTGGTTTCTCTTAATAGCAGTAACCAGCATGACCACCACAGCCGTTATTGCGAGAACAATGTGAGGCATTATCAAATATAAACTTTCAGATGTCAGCATTTTCACCTTTTTGTTTTGGGTTCAACATAATCAAACTTAATTTGTGCTTGTTGCTCAATTTTTTGGATAACTGGTTTCACGGTAGTGATCACCTTTTGCGGGAATAAACCCAACCAAAAAATAGCGACAATAAAACAGGTCATTATCAAATATTCACGTATGGAAAAATCTTTTAATTTATGTTTGGAATGGCTTTCCCCATAAAATATTTTTTGCAGGATAACCAAGGAATAAATCATAGAAGCAATCAACCCGGTAGTGGCCAAAACAGACCATAAAATACTTACTTGAAAAACTCCGACAAGAACGAGGAATTCAGCGATGAAATTTGCCAATCCCGGAAGACCGAGGGAAGCCATCACAAAAACAACGGTGATTCCACCCATTCCTGGCATTTGTTCCCAAAATCTTCCCATTTTATCCATATCTCTTGTTCCGATACGATTTTTTATAGCTCCGGCAATGACAAATAAAGCACTGGTACTGATGCCGTGTGCCACCATCTGCATCACGGTTCCTTGATAGGCCAATACATTAAAGGAAAATATTCCTATCACAATAAATCCCATATGGCTCACGCTAGAAAAAGCAATCAATCGTTTAAAATCATCCTGAGCATAGGTCAGTTTAGCGCCGTAAAGTATACCGGCCACTCCTAAAAGCATCATCAAGGGAGCAATAGTTTGGGAAGCTTCCGGAAAAATCGGCACGACAAAACGCAACAATCCGTAAGCGGCTGTTTTTAACATCAGCCCGGCCAGAATCACGCTTCCGGCTGTGGGGGAATGTGTATGGGCATCGGGCAACCAGCTGTGAAAAGGAAAGGCTGGTAATTTGACCAGAAACGCAATTAAAAACCCACACATGAACCAGAATCCGAGTTGTTTTGAAATCGAAATATCCAATAAAGCAAAATAATTAAAAGTGTACTCCCCTGTGTTGAGGCCGTGAACAAAATAAAGTCCCAAAATAGCAATCAGCATAAACAATCCACTGATTTGGGTAAATAAGAAGAATTTTAGGGAAGCTTCTTTTCTTCTTTCATAGCCCCAAATTCCGAGGAGAAAAAACATTGGAATCAGCATAATTTCCCAGAAAAAATAAAAGAGCAATAAATCCATAGCCAAGAAAACCCCGAGGATACCTGCCAGGAGCCACAAAATATTAAAATAATGAAATCCTACTCGACTTTTAATTTCCTTCCAAGAAGCCAAAACAGCCACAACACCTAAGAATAAGGTCAAAGCGACCATAATCAAGCTCAGTCCATCCAACGCCAAGTGAAAACTCGCACCAATTTGGGGAATCCAATCACGATGAAAATCTATTAACCAGTCTTCTTTATCACCTAATTGGTTGAGTACTTCAGGATGTTGTGCCAAGAACAGGATAAAAATGATAGAATCGATTAAGACCGCTATCAGGGCGATCCATTTGCTCACCACAGTACTCCACTTTCCGGCGAGCCATGCAATCACTCCTCCCAACATTAAAATGATTATAAGTTCTGCCAGCATCATAAGAATAAAACTATTGTTAAGGCGACAATCATTCCCACGGCTATCCCACCTAAGTAAATTTTAAGATAGCCGTTTTGAGTTCTACTAAACACTTTGTTTAAACCTAAATTTAAATGGCCAATACCTCCATATATCCGATCGATAAAATCGTGTTGGTCTATCCGTGAAAGCCAAACTGCCGGAGCGACAACTAAAGTATTATAAAGCCAGTCAAACTCCCATCCTTTAAAAAAGAAGTTAAACAAGCCGGATTGTTCAAAGGCATAGCTTTCTTTACGTTTTTTAACATAAATCTGCCAAGTGATATAAACACCGATCAGGACCACTACACCCGTAATAACTTGTAACAGAATTTCCCATCTTTCCATTTCCGGGATAATGTTTATAACGGGAAGAGTTCCTCCCAAAAAGTCAGAAATCAAAGTAAAATCTCCCCAGACATCAGGCAATTCAATAAACCCGGCGATTAGAGACAATATTCCCAAAATAATCAACGGGATTTTAAAACTCATTTTCGGCCGGTGCTCAACGTCCATTTTTGCTTTGCCAAAAAAGGTAATAAAGACCATTCGGAAAGTGTATAAAGCTGTGATAAAGGCCCCGACAAAGCCGGCAATCCACAACCAAATATTCCCTTTCGTCGAAGCTAATGACAGAAATAAAATTTTATCTTTACTATAAAACCCGGCTGTCACAATTGGAATAGCAGCGAGGGCGGCCGAACCGAATAGAAAAGTCCAATAGACCACCGGTATTTTTTTTCGTAAACCACCCATTTTGTACATGTCCTGTTCGTGGTGCATCGCTAAAATAACTGCTCCTGCACCGAGAAAAAGCAAGGCTTTAAAGAAGGCGTGGGTCATAAAATGGAAAATTCCTGCTGACCAAGCTCCCACTCCCAAGGCCAAAAACATATATCCAATCTGGCTGATGGTCGAATAAGCCAAGACTTTTTTAATATCGTTTTGGGCGAAAGCGGAAAGGCCCGCTACGATCAGGGTAAGCGCTCCGATAATGGCTACTAAATGCTGAACGACAGGTGCCATTTCAAACAAAACATTCATTCGAGCAATCAAAAAGACTCCGGCAGTCACCATCGTTGCTGCGTGAATCAAAGCACACACCGGCGTCGGACCTGCCATGGCATCCGGGAGCCAGGTTTGTAAGGGCAATTGAGCTGATTTTCCCACTGCTCCGGCAAGCAAAAGCAATGAAGCCCAAAAAACATTAGAATCGCCTACAGACCAAACTTCTGGGGCTTGGATCAAAATCTGTTGAACATTCAACGTTCCAAAATCTTTAACCAAGAGGAACAAACCGATAAGCATGGCTGTATCCCCGACACGGGTAATCAAAAAAGCTTTGCGCGCGGCATAGTTATTATAGGGCTCTTTATACCAAAATCCGATTAAGAGATAACTGCACAACCCAACGGCTTCCCAGCCAAAGTAAATAAGTAACAAGTTGTTTCCCAGCACTAACATAAGCATGGAAAACACAAATAAATTCATGTAGGCGAAGAAGCGGGAATATCCTTCATCTCCGTCCATATATTCAGTGGAATACCAGTGGATTAGAAAGCCGACAAAAGTGATAACAAAGGTAAAAATCAACCCCAGCGGATCTAGATAAAGGGAGATCTCCGGGGCAAATCCGTTGATATCAAACCAAGTCCACAAGGTTTGTTCGTAAACTCCGCCTATCGGTGGGGAAGACAAAAATTCAACACCGATTATCAAGGTAATCAAAGCTGAAAGTCCCACGGATATTACTCCGAGAGCTCCGCTAAATTTCCCCATTTTCTTACCAAAAAAAGCTAAGATCAGGAAGCTGATCAGGGGTAATGTTGGTATGAGCCATAATAAGTTTAACATATCAACCGGATTTATTGTTTATACATCGTTATTCGTCTTTTAATTTTCTCATTTTTTTCACATCCACAGTTTTAAACTGTTTGTACATCTGTATTACCAAGGCTAAACCTACTGCAACTTCGGCAGCGGCAACGGCGAGTATGAACAAAACCATCACCTGTCCGTCGACATTCTTCCATTTAGCACCACCTACTACAAAAGCAAGGGCTGCGGCATTCATCATAATTTCTACAGACAACAGCATGAAAATGAGGTTTCTCCTCATCAAAACGCCGAAAAGTCCCAACAGGAATAAAATCCCAGCTAACAACAAACCTGTATCTACGGAAATATCCATATTGTGTTTAATTTTCTTCGTTATTATCGCCTTTTAAAAAGCGATGGTATTCTTTTCGTTTGTGTTTCCCTAAGTGATAAGCTCCTATTGCAGCACTCATCAACAACATAGCGACCAGCTCTACCCCTAAAATATATTTGGTATACAGCGCGGTTCCAACTTCCTTCGGACTGATCGGGTATAATTCTATAGTAGTAACTTCTCCACCGGCCGTGAACAAATAAATAAATTCACCCAATAAAATCAGGCTCAATAGGCCCGGCGCCCACCAATCGCTTGGAGAAATCCATTTTTTTTCTCGTTCATTGGCCTCTTTACTTCCAAAATTGAGCATCATTGCCACAAAAATAAACAGGATTATAATCGCTCCCGCGTAGATAATAATCTCAAGCGCTGCCGGAAAGGGGGCTCCAAAGAGGAAGAAAATAACCGCGAATGACAACAGCGAAACAACCATATAAAGCAGGGCGTGTACCGCATTTTTATGGGTCACAACGCGTAAGGTTGAAAAAATGGCAATTATTGCCGCGATGTAAAAAACTGTAGTCATGGCATTAATGATTTTGGATCAATGGGGTCATCTTCTTTCTCTCCTCCACCTTTATCTTTTACGCCAACTGCTACACCGGCTTCTCGGTAGAAATTATAACCGTGATATTTACCTTGCCCGTCGATCAACAGATCTTCTTTTTCATAGACAAGATCTTGTCGGTCATATTCAGACATTTCAAAATCGGGAATCAACTGAATAGCATAAGTCGGGCAGGCTTCTTCGCAAAATCCACAGAAGATACAACGCGAGAAATTAATTTGAAAAGTTTCCGGATACCGTCTTCCTTTTTGGCCTTCGCCTTCTATTTCCTGTTCAGTAGCTTGCAGGGAAATACATTCTACCGGGCAAGCTGCTGCACATAAGTAGCAAGCCACACAACGCTCCATTCCATCCGGATCTCGAGACAGGATAATCCGTCCTCGATATCGTGGTGGCACATACGGTTTTTCGTCCGGATATTGTACCGTGACCCGTTTTTTAAAAATTCTTATAAAAGTCAGCCATACCGTTCTTAAATTCGTCAAAAAAGCTCTCATAATTTTAATTTTTAATTCATCTGTTTATACAGCATCAATTCAACAAATAACATTCATCTCCATACTCAACCCGAGGCTAAAACAATTGCTCCGGTCACTAAAATATTCACTAAAGACAGGGGCAAGAGTATTTTCCACCCATAGGACATCAATTGGTCATATCTCGGGCGCATCAAAGCCGCCCGAAACAGGATGAAGAGTATCACAAAAACAAACATTTTAAGTAAAAACCATACTACCGGCGGTAAAAATGACGGACCTAACCATCCTCCAAAAAACAATACTGTAACCAAAGAGGACATCAAAAGGACTCCCAAATATTCGCCGACGAAGAACATTCCAAACTTCATCCCTGAATATTCGGAATGATATCCGGCAATCAATTCACTTTCTGCTTCGGGTAGATCAAAGGGAGCGCGGTGGGTTTCTGCCACTGCAGCTATCATAAATATGAGGAATCCTATAAATTGGGGACCTATATTCCACATCTCTTCTTGGGCCAGCACAATTTCTCGAAGGCTGAAACTTCCTGTCATTACAACGACTCCCATTAAGGAAAGCGCCATGAACACTTCATAGGAAATCACTTGTGCCGTACCTCGAACAGCACCCAAGAGGGAATACTTATTATTGGAAGCCCACCCTCCCAAAGCAACGCTATAGGCTGCTAAGGCAGACATTCCCAACACAAACAACAATCCGATGTTCAGATCGACAACGTTTATGACGGGGGTAAAGGGAATTACCACAAAACCGCAGGTGATTGTTATCATTATAATAGTCGGGGCTAGGATAAAAACTTTTTTATCGGCAAATTTGGGAATCCAGTCTTCCTTAAAAAACATTTTAATCATATCGGCCACGACCTGTAAAATCCCAAACGGGCCAACTCTATTCGGGCCATACCGATCCTGAAAAGCCGCTAACATTCTTCTTTCGACATAAATCAATCCGGCGGCAAGAGAGGTCATAACCAATAGGACCCCTACAATCACTAAAATATGTGTCCAAACTTCGCTCATAACTTTTAGGTTTTACTATTGATTTCTGTCCAAAACGGAAATTCACACCCCGCAGTTTCTTCAAATCCTTTAGGTACGCCAATAATTCCTTTGGCCAGGGTTTCATTAAATTCGACTTTCAGCCTAATCTTATTGTCATTAAAATCTATCTCGACCTGATCTCCTTCGGCTATATCTTTATCCGTTGCATCTTCGGGATTCAGGATAAAACAGCTTTCCGGGATACGTTCGGCTACGGCCGGAGATTTGGCACTGAGTTCTTCCGAACCATAAATATAATGCATCGGTAGAGCCAGGCTCTTTCGTTCTTGTGGTTTAAAAGCTTCGGGAATATGTTCACTGTTGATATTCTCTAAGGAACCATTGGCATTCAAGAGACGTTTTCCCGGATTACCATCGTGTAATGCGCCGCCCACTTCAATTTGCTGTTTATTAATAGCTTGAACCGAATTCCATCTAGGTGCCCAATTTCGAGCTGTAAGCGCAGAAGGTGTTCTACCGTGAAAACCCTCCATGGTATAAGACATCGGAGAATCGGGGTCTTCTGGTGGCTTTTTCTCACTGACTTCTTTTTCAGTGTTGATTGCTGTACGCCCGCTAAAACGATGACTTTGCCGTGGAATTTTTTGAGTTCCTTTTCGATAATCGGCATCGGGAGCAGTTTCTTTCACCAGTTTTAAATCGGGATAGGCTTCAATAAGATCTGCCACAACATCATCAAAATGATAATTTTCTCCTTTTTCTTCTATTTCTGCAATCCAGGCCCAACTGCTTTGCATCTCATTGTCAGGTTTAAATGTCTGATAAAATCGCTGGGCTCTTCCCTCGTTGCTAACAACTGTTCCGGTTGATTCGGCAAACGAGCCGGCCGGTAAAACATAATCGTGTTCTCGTGTGGTCGCGTTGTGTAAACTTTCTAAAACGACGGACTTGTTTGAGTTTTCAAAGAGTTTGGTCACTTTTTCACAATCTACTTGACGGAAAAGATCATTTTCTAAAGTGATTAACAACTCAGGACTTTCTTGACAAGCTTCATTTAAATAATTATCTGTCAGCATAGCTAATCCCATAGAATTCACTTCAGGCACAGTATAAATCAAACCGGTTTTTTCGTTTTTACCATACATTGCATAGGCTAAACTTGCTGCGGCATCAATAACTGATTCGCTATAAAGGCTGGTTCCGGAGACAATTAAAGGTTTTTCAGCTTCTTGCAAACTTCTCGCGATCGCTTTAGCTGATTTTTGTAATTGCTTACTTAATCCTTCAACCACAGGAAGGTTATTGTTTATTTCGTGTGCCACAGCATAAGAAAGTCGCGCTATATCATCAGGAGCTGCATAAATATTGTCGGTGGCTATGCCGTTCAATTTCGTCTGGTGAGTTGTCGCAACATAAAAGGGGCCTCTTTCTCTTTGAACCACTTTCCGAACGTGGACGTTGTCCCAATCGGGAATATCCTTGGCACCTGCTTTTTTATTCGGAGCTACTTTAGAGGCTTGGCGCAGAGATAAAGCTAATCTCGGAGCTGTATTTGTCAGATCTTCCCCAATTATAAAAACGGTATCGTAATGTTCTGCTTCTCCCATAGAAGGGGTTTTGATTTTCCCATCTCTCAAAATAGTCTTAACACGCTCGACCAGCTTTCCTTCTTTTTCAGATATCCCGGCATAAAAGTTTTCTTTTCCCACCAATCGTTGAAGCATATAGTTCGATTCTAAAGAAGCACGGGGAGAGCCAATGCCGATAGTATGCTTACTCGAGTTTATTGTTTTTTTAATTTCTTCCAGCGCTTCTGCTTTATCGATTTGCTCCTGTTTTCCTCCTGTTTTTTTAAAGGGGTACAACACTCTGTAGTCGCTGTTAGTGTATTCGTAGCCAAAACGTCCACGGTCACAGAGAAAATAACCGTTGACATCTTCATTATACCGGTCTAAAATTCGTCGGATACTTCCATAACGCTCACTGACCAATATATTACAGCCGAGGCTACAGCCATGACAGATTGAAGGCACTGAGGTCAAATCCCATTTTCGCGTGTAATGTTTAGCCAAAGTCTTATCGGTAAACACACCGGTAGGGCAAACTTCTACGAGGTTTCCACTGAATTCATTTTCCAAGGTGCCGTCTTGGGTTCGACCAAAATAAACAGAACTCGCGATATGCCTGACACTCAAATCTACTCCATCAGCATAATCGTTATAAAACCGCACACAGCGATAGCATTGGATACACCGGTTCATTTCATGATCTATGAACGGACCTAAATATTGATCTCGAAGGGTTAGTTTATTAAAATCGAATCGGCGATAGTTGTGGCCGGTCATAATGGTCATATCTTGTAAATGACATTCTCCACCTTCATCACAGACCGGGCAATCGTGTGGATGGTTAATCATCAGCGCCTCAATAATGCCGGCTCTGAACTCCTTTGCCCAAGGAGCTTCAATCGAAACGCGCATTCCATCGGTAACCTTCTGCATACAGGCCATAACCAACTTGCCTTCGGTATCATTTTCATCTTTGTAATTGATTACACCACATTGCCGGCAGGCACCGACAGAATCCATTGCGGGATGCCAGCAGAAATATTCCAGGTCTAATCCTAATGACAAGCAAACTTCCAGAAGGTTTTTTCCTTCCTCAACTTCATATTCTTTATCGTCTATATATATTGTAGCCATTATAATTCGTATTTAATAGATTCAATTTTTATATGAGCATTTTTTGTTATGGATATGAGCTTCGAAATCTTCTTTAAAATATTTAAGAGCGCTTTGCAGTGGTTCCATAGCACCGGGAGCTAAAGCACAATAGGTATTTCCCGGAGCCATAAAGCGAGTCTGAAAGCTCAAAATCTCCAAATGTTTTTCAATCCCTCGGCCATCCTCTAAGGCTCTTAGTATCTTTTCGACCCAAGGCAATCCTTCTCGGCATGGAGTGCACCATCCGCAGGATTCTTGTGCAAAAAACTTCTCCAAGCTCAACACCAATCCAACAGGGCAAGTCTTGTCGTCCAAAACGATGATTGTACCTGTTCCCAATCGACTTCCAATCTCCTCAGGGCCTTCAAAATCCATTTTGACATCGAGGTGTTCTTTCGTCATAAAATCTGTTGATCCTCCACCGGGTAAACACCCTCTGAATTCAAGGCCTTCCATCATTCCGTTGGCGTGTTCTTCCAAAATCTCTCTAAGGGTAACTCCTAAAGGTAATTCCCAAATACCGGGATTTTTAACACGGCCACTTGCTCCGTATAATTTCGTACCTCCGCCTTTTTCGGAGCTGCTCAAATCGTTGAACCACTGTGCTCCTTTATGAATAATATGGGGGATATTCGCAAAGGTTTCTACATTATTGACTATCGTCGGTTTTCCAAACAATCCACTCACTTGTGGAAATGGAGGTTTGCTTCGAGGAACAGCTCTTTCACCTTCAAGAGCATTGAGCAGGGCTGTTTCTTCACCACAGATATATCTTCCAACACTGGAATGCAATTGCATCTCTAAATCCAAGCCTTTTTTCATTATATTCTTTCCCAAATAACCGGCATCATAAGCTTCTTGAAGAGCTTTCTCCAATGCTTTGGCAGCTCGATGATATGCCCATCGCAGAAAGATAAAGGAGATATTTGCTTGAACGGTATAGGCGCTGATTATCATGCCTTCGATTACCTGATGAGGGTTTGTCTCAAGCAGTAAACGATCTTTAAAAGTGCCGGGTTCCATCTCATCAGCGTTGCAAATAATATATTTGGTTTCGGTATTATCTTCACCAGTGGGGACAAAACTCCACTTCAGACCTGTGGGAAACCCACCTCCACCGCGACCGCGAAGGTTTGAATCTTTGACCTCTTGCAGAACTTCTTCAGGTGTCATTTCCAGGGCTTTCTTTAAGCCTTGATACCCACCGGTTTTTTCATATTCTTTTAGCGTTAGCCAAGTTCCGTCACTTTTTATATGTTCGGTTAATGGTCTTTCCATTTTATTTGTAATTATCTAATATTTCGTCTAATTGTTCTACTGTCACATCGCGGTATAAATCTTCATCTACTTTTATTACCGGGGCACCATCACATGCTCCTAAGCAAACTATGGGCAACAAGGTAAATCTGTCATCTTCGGTTGTTTGGCCCAAATCGATTCCCAGTTTTTCTTTCAGTGCCTCCATAATCTTTTCATAATCCATAATCCAACAGCTGACACTGTCGCAAACGAAAACCACATGCCGACCCACCGGTTGTCTGAAAATAATGTTATAAAAGGTAGCTACACCGTCAATCTCCTCAACTCCCATGTCTAATATTGGAGCTAATTCTTTAAGCGCCTGGTCGGACACCCAGCGGTTGTGTTTTTGCACGACTTTGAGGGCATCGATACAGGCAGCGCGTTTATGAGGCACATGTTTGAAATGACTCTCAATTTCTTTTATCGCTTCTTTCGATATAACCTTATTGTTGTCGCTCATTTTTATTTACTTTTAAATTTTCATCTGTCTATATCGGATAATACATAATCCACACTTCCCAAAATTGCCATAAAATCAGCAACGGTATAACCTATACTGATGTATGGTACAAATTGAATAGCCGGAAAGGACGGGGTTCTAATCCTGGTTCTATATGAAGTTGTACTGCCATCACTAATCAAATAATAGCCGTTATTCCCTTTGGTACCTTCAATAGCCATAAGACCTTCTCCCGGCGGGACTACCGGCCCCCAACTCACGCCGACAAAATGATGAATCAAGGTTTCAATATCTTTCATGGTTTTATCTTTTCGTGGCGGCATAGCCAAGGAATCATCTGACTTATAATGCCCGCTCGGCATATTATTCATACACTGCTCGATAATTCGCAAGCTTTGTCTTATTTCGGCTACACGAACTTTCGAACGGGCGAGACAATCTCCATCCTTCTCGACTGGAATATCAAAATCAAAGTCTTCAAATCGGGAATAGGGTTGTTTTTTTCTAAAATCCCAATCAAATCCGGTAGCTCGTAATCCGGGACCGGTAATTCCCCATTCTATAGCTTCTTCGGTTGTATAAATCCCTATCCCTTCTGTACGTCGGATAAATACTTCGTTTCGCAGGATCAGCTTGTCATACAATTTTAATTGTTTTCGCATATAGCCGATAAACTCCTTGACCATTCCTTTCCATCCTTTGGGAAGGTCTTGAGAGACACCTCCAATTCTAAACCAATTAGGGTGCATGCGTGCACCGGTAATAGCTTGGATAAGGTCAAACAATTTTTCACGATCGTTAAAGGTTAAAAAGACCGGCGTCATCATTCCCAGATCTTGTGCGAAGGTTCCGTACCAGACCAAATGACTGGAAATCCGAAACAACTCGCTCATCATTATGCGAATATATTGTGCGCGTTTAGGAACCTCGATATCTCCCATTTTCTCAATCGCCATGACATAGGGAAAGTTATTCATCACTCCTCCCAAATATTCCACTCGATCGGTATAAGGAATGAAGGTGTGCCAAGATTGACGTTCCCCCATTTTTTCGACACCGCGATGATGAAATCCAATATCCGGAGCTGTCTCGATGATGATTTCACCATCCATTTTCATGATAAATCGTAAAACACCATGTGTACCTGGGTGTTGTGGTCCTAAGTTGAGGAACATCACATCTCCGTTTTTTGTGGTCTTGTCCATTCCCCATTCTTCAGGTTTAAATTGTAATAGGTCCCAGTCTCTGTATTTATCTTCATCGGGCAATTGAAACTCTCCCATCT
>DATGSA010000211.1:0-6473 GCA_035303085.1 Flavobacteriaceae bacterium | reverse complement strand
GGTTTGCAACGCTATTATGAAACTCACGATAAACCGGGGAAGATAGACGGACTCACACAAGAGCAACGATTCTTTATGTCCTGGGCAACTGTTTGGAGAAATAAAACACGTCCTGAAGCATTGCGCACGCAAATTAAAAATGACCCGCACTCTCCTGCTATTTATCGTGCATATTTACCTTTACAAAATGTTGATGCTTTCTATGATGCTTTCGATATTCAAGAAGGTGATGACATGTATATTGCACCGGAAGATCGCGTTAAAATATGGTAAATAAATTATCGTAAATATTTTCTATAAAAGCCGTTTCAATGTTGGAGCGGCTTTTTTTTTAATAGGCCACGAGATACAATCTCGCGGCAGCAAACCACAAGATACAATCTCGCGGCAGCAGTTCTATTACAAACAAATAATTTGCTTAGTAATAATTGCATCATTGAGTACAAATGGACGCGGGATCATATACTTTTCACGAGCAGGAACATTTAAGTAAGGGTTATGCAACAAGTCATTACTGATTCCATACACTTCCATTTCACTATTCAGATGTTTGGGCAAACTGAATTTAAGTTTCAGCGTGTCTTGACCGGAGTTATAGTAAGTTAATATTCGAGAAGACTTAACAGTTGTTGATTTTGCCATTTTGGAAGTTTTGGGAATTAAACTCTCTACCGGAAGATTATTAATTTCCACATCAGAAAACTCTTCAATTTGATCACTAAATAAATTAATTCTACTCAGGTCTCTTTCAGGATTGATTTTTATCAGGAAGGTTGTTTTATCTCCTTGGTTCGATTTTTTTTCAACATCAATCTTAACCCCGGGAATATTTCTGATTGGGGCAGATTGAGTATAGGTGAAGTTTTCACCATATTTACTTCCTCCATCTTTTTGTTCACCTTTAGCACTTTTTCTTTCCGTAAAATAGGGTTGTGTCCATTGGTCAAAAATGTGATCATAGGTATTCCATTTCGCTTTATTTTGCTCTTTATCCAATGTATAAACTAAACTGTTAGGTTTTGGACGATCTTCAGAAAACTCGGATATCAAATGAGCTTTTACTAGAAAAAAAACGCCTAATCCCAAGACGAGGAATCCCAACCAGTTTTTTCTTTTGAAGTGTTCAAAGACAGCTAAAATCATCCAAAACTGGAGTAAGAATAACAGCATAGCTATAAAAATCATTTTTAATCCCAAGGCCACCGGAACAAAAAGCACCAAGGGTGAAAATATAAATATGCATGGAATAGAGAGCAGTAGAATAATCCATGGATTAAGATTATTTTTCCAAATCAGTAAGGCTAAAATAACTTCAAAAAGCAAAACCGGAATGATAAAGTAGGAGGCTCCTTTAAAAGTAAAACTCAGGATTGTACAAATAATTAGCCATAAGGTTAATGGTGCTACCAACAGCCCTTTGTTTCCCGATCTTTTTGAAAATGCATGATAGGTTAAAAACAACAATCCTCCACTGAGAGCGACAAAAGCTGCGATATAGAGATGGCCATTATAAGGAAATCCCTGTTGAATTTCCGCATATTGCGGATAAAACTGCAGGATTAATTTCCATCCCAAAAACCCTAATCCACCAACCAACACCAAACTGATTACTAACGCTTTAAAGCCTTGAAGGATATCGTTTTTATCGAAGTTTTGTCTTCTGAGTCCAATTCCCAAGAGCAGAAAGAACCCCAACCAACCGAGGATTACCAACGGAAAGATCCAGAAATAATCATAGGTTACAATTTTAAAAAACGGAAAATCAAAAAAGATGCGATTATCTCGTGTTTCTAAGGAGCTAAGGTCATTATTTCCAAAATAAGGAAGTAATGCAGTTAGGTAAGCCCCCTGATGTGCAAGTGAGTTTAAACTTAGATTTTCATAAGTATCTGTTGCCGCGTGATAATTGTAATGCTCATCTATAAAAGCAAAGAAGAAGCCTGGAATATTTTTTTCTTCTCTAAAAACCGTAGCATCCGTATCATTAGGCATGGTTTTATAAATATCATACATCAGAGATGAGGTTACAGGATATTGGACTTCGGCGTTAACAAAAGCTTCTACCAGTTTCTTGTTGCCATAATTGGTTTCCAAAATGGCATTGGAGGGTCCGCTGCTTCCTCTGGCTTCAAAATTCAATACCAAACCGATATTTTCTACCAAAGGATGTTCTTCTACAAACAGCTGAGCACCCAATAATCCAATTTCCTCGGCATCTGTAATTAAGAAGATGATATTGTTTTTCGGAGTTTCCTCTTTTTCCAGAAACACTCTTAAACTTTCTAAGATAGCCGCAACTCCGGAAGCATCATCAGCAGCCCCAAAGGAAGAATGTGGAGCACTATCATAATGGGCCATTACCAATAAATCACTTTTCGGCTTGGGATCGGAGCCTTCTAAGACAGCTATTATATTCTCCGGATTACTCATGATATTATAATCATTGATTATAAATCCATTTTGTGTATGCGCGTCGAGTCCAAGATTTTGAAATTGTTCTACGATATAATTTCTGACCCTACTTTGATTTTCGGAACCGGTATAATGTGGCTCTTTAGCAATTTCTTCTACATGGTTCAAGGCTCGCTTTACAGAGAATTCATTTTCTGTTTCTTCTAAAGATTTTACGATTGGCATTAAGGTAGTGAAACTGAGGAGTATGAGGAAAGTTAGTCCCAGTAGAATAAATAGTTGGAAAATAATTTTTTTCATATGTTTATCACTAATTACATTTCTCTTTTAACCAGCACATATTTGTCAACCTTCTTCAGAGGAAGATATCCTTGATCATAAACAAAATAATATACGGTACCTTTTTGTGTAGTATAAAGACTTGTAAAATAAGTAAAGCTAAACCCCAAACGCTGCAGGGTAGATTTTTGAACGGTAGTTTTTCCGGTTGGATTTAGTTTTTCAAGAATTCGATAGTTTTTGCGCAATCGATTGTGAACGTTGCGCATAAGATTTTTGCTGTCGCGATTCATTCGATTGTTATATGAATTACGACAATAGTCACTGCAAAACTTCTTATCGGTTCTGCCGGCTATTTTCACCCCACATTCTAAACAGGTTTTTCGCATTTTCAGAAGGATTAATTAACCCTGTTTTCAGCAGACTAATTTAACATTATTTTCACCTAATAGCAATATTTATATTGATTTTTATTCCTTCAAAAAACAAAAGCGCCGATAATTACTTATACAGCGCCAAAGTTAACTATAAAAATTATCAAGTTATTTTATCCGATTAACTTCATTCATCCAATCTTTTTCTCCATTTCTTAATGTTATCTTGTGTTAAGGTATAATCTTTTAGTTTCTTCCCTCGTAATCTTATAACTAGAAATAAAGGTACCACGATGAATACTGCGATCAAAACGGAAAATCCTACAAAGCGATTGCCCAACAATTCTTGTTCGGTAAATTGCAAGAAATAAAAGCCTATACCAAATCCTATTAATACAAGAATGAATAAAATTGAGGTGATTTTTTTTATTATCTTCATTGCTCTGGTCATCTTCTGAGCTTAACTTACAAAATTTATTTCTTTAATGAGTTCTTTTGGCTTTCCAAAAACTAAGATTTAGGTTCTGCTTTATCCGCAGTAATTTTCAAACCAAGCTCATTAAGTTGCTCTTGATCGATTTTTTCAGGAGCGTTTATCATAATATCTCTTCCGGCATTATTTTTTGGGAAAGCAATAAAATCGCGAATAGTTTCTTTTCCTGCTAATATAGCGACCAACCTATCTAAACCATAAGCTATTCCTCCGTGCGGTGGAGCACCATATTCAAAAGCTTTCATTAAAAACCCAAACTGTTTTTCAGCCTCTTCTTTAGTAAACCCTAAAACAGAAAACATTTTCTCCTGCAGTGCTTTATCAAAAATTCTAATTGAACCTCCTCCAATTTCATTTCCATTAAGCACTAAATCGTAGGCATTTGCCTTAACAGCAGTGGGATCTGAATCAAGCAAATCCAAGTCTTCAAGTTTAGGAGAAGTGAATGGGTGGTGCATTGCATGATAGGATTCCGATTCTTCATCCCATTCCAATAAAGGGAAATCCACGACCCATAACGGCGCAAATTCATTGGTTTTGCGCAATCCTAATCTCTCGGCCAATTCCATTCTTAAAGCACTGAGTTGTGTTCTGGTTTCATCAGTATTTCCTGACAAGACGCAAATCATATCTCCGGGTTTGGCTTTGGTGATTTCTGCCCATTTGGTGAAATCTTCACGATCATAAAATTTATCGACTGAGGATTTAAAACTACCGTCCTGATTATATTTTACATACACCATCCCTTTGGCTCCAATCTGCGGTCTTCTAACCCATTCTGTCAGTTTATCTATTTCTCTTCTACTATAACTTGCAGCACCCGGGACGGCAATCCCCACAACTAATTCTGCTTGATTAAAAATATTAAAATCTTTGTGTTGCGCTACTTCATTCAATTCACCGAATTCCATATCAAAACGGATATCGGGTTTATCACTTCCATAACGCCTCATCGCTTGATTATAAGTTAATCGTGGAAACTTATCAACTTCCACGTCGACAATGGTTTTCAGTAAATACTTAGTCAGCCCTTCAAAAGCATCGATAACATCTTCTTGGTTTACAAAGGCCATCTCGCAGTCAATCTGGGTGAATTCGGGTTGTCTGTCTGCTCTTAAATCTTCATCTCTAAAACATTTGACTATTTGAAAGTACTTATCGATTCCTCCCACCATCAAAAGCTGCTTAAAAGTTTGCGGTGATTGTGGAAGAGCATAAAATTCGCCTTTATGCATGCGACTGGGCACTACGAAATCTCTTGCCCCTTCAGGAGTAGATTTGATTAAATACGGTGTTTCAATTTCTAAAAACCCCTGTTCAGATAAATAGTTACGCACGCTCATTGAAACCTTATGTCTGAATATCAAACTTTGTTTAACGGGATTTCTTCTAATATCAAGATATCGGTATTTCATTCTCAGCTCATCCCCTCCATCAGTTTTATCTTCTATGGTAAAGGGGGGTAATAAGGAACTATTAAGAATCTCCAAATCGGTAACCAACAACTCTATGTCACCGGTAGCCATTTTCGGATTTTTCGATTCTCTTTCGATTACTTTTCCCTCTACTTTAATTACGAATTCTCTTCCCACAGATTGCGCTTTCTTCATGATTTCTTTTGGGGTTCTTTCTTCATCAAAAATCAACTGGGTTATCCCATAGCGATCTCTTAAATCTATCCAAATCATGAAACCCTTATTTCTGATTTTTTGCACCCATCCGGAAAGGGTAACTTCTTGTTCAACATTATTAATTCTCAGGTCACCATTAGAATGCGTTCTATACATAATTTTACAATTGAAAAATTTTTTGCGAATTTAAGAATAAGTCGCTGTATTCAACACAAAAGCCGAGCAAATCTGCTCGGCTTTATAAAAAACACTATCAGATTAATCGAAAATTAATTGATAGAAAACTTGAATTCATCACGACGGTTAATCGCTCTTTCTTCATCGGTACAGTCTGTACAATCAATCTTCGGGTCGGTTAATCCTTTTCCTGAAGTTTCTATACGAGACTCGTCGATTCCTTTCTCCATTAAGTACTTTGCCGCACTTTCAGCTCTTCTTTCAGAAAGCTTCTGGTTATATTCTGCAGAACCTATATTATCGGTGTGTCCAATAATTTCTAAATTCATTGCAGGATATTTTTTCAAGATATCATAAATCTTATCTAGTTCAAACGCAGCTTCTTTTTTGACATTATATTTATCAAAGTCGAAGTGAATTGTTTCAACTTCTATCTCTTCTTCTGCAATAACTACAGGCTTCAACGTTATATCCACGTCGATATTACCATCGAGTTGATGCGGAACCTCTTTTGCTGCCGGTTCATAATCAGCTGCAGATGCCTGAAGGTTGTACTTCTTATCTCCGCCTGGTAGCGTAAAGACAACCATGCCATCAGAATCTGAAGTTTTCTCGTCTACTTTTTCCCCAGCTTCATTATAAACTCCAACTGATGCATTATTAATAGGTTCACCGGTTTCTTCATCTGTAACCTTTGTATTCACAGCGATTTCTTGAATAATGATATCTTTTACCGCATAAATATTATCTATTGCTATCGCGTGATCTTCTGTCATTCCAGCTCGATTGGAGGCTACATAACCTCGCTTTTCTTCAGGGTAGTACACAAAAGAAAAATCATCCGCGCGAGAGTTGACGTCTTTGCCAACATTCTCCGGCTTTCCAAATCCATCTCCTCTGGATTCGGCCTTGAATACATCTAAACCTCCCATCCCTAAGTGGCCATCACTGGAAAAATAAAGCGTCCCTTCCGAATCGACAAAAGGGAAATCTTCATTGCCCGCAGTGTTGATCTCAGGACCCAAGTTTTCTGGCTCGCCAAACTCACCATCGCCTTCGATAGCTACTCGGTAAAGATCCGTCCCTCCCATTCCACCGGGCATATCA
>DATGSA010000210.1:0-16035 GCA_035303085.1 Flavobacteriaceae bacterium | reverse complement strand
TTCTTTGGTTTGAATAATTTTTGGAGTGAATTCAGCTGTGGAAGATATCCAATTTATTTCTCCTTTATATTCTTTCATTCCATTTCCCGAATCAACTTTGACTGTAACTTCCTGACCGATTTTTATATTTGAAAGTTGAGTTTCACTGATATAAACTCGCAGTTCCATCTGACTTAAATCGGCGATTTTGTACAAAGGCTTTCCAAAAGATGCAATTTCTCCCGGTTCGGCATACTTGGTCAGTACAATTCCAGAGATTGGATTGGTTATTTTGCTTTTGGTGATTTGATCTTCTATCTGATCAATTTGTGCGTCGATGGCTTTCCCTTCTTGTACGATGGGCGCATTTTGACTTTCTACATTTTTGATTTTTTTCTGCAATACCTCCACTTGACTGTTGGCTCGATCGAGTTGTTGTTCTGTGGCCGCGTTTTCGGAAAACATGTTTTGTACTCGCTGTTGTTCTGTTTTTGCATTTTTCAATTCCTCTTTCAGCACGTCAATTTGTGTTAAAACACCTCCGGATTTAGAAGCGATAGTCGCTTTTTTCGCCAAAAGTTGTTGTTTGGTCAAGAATAATTGCAACGTGTCGATTAATCCCAATGTTTCTCCTTTTTTTAATAACTGTCCTTCTTCTACCTTTAGAAACTGAAGTCTGCCCTTAGCTTCCGCAGAAACAGTGATTTCAGTGGCCTCAAAATTGCCGTATCCATCGGCCTTTTCCTCGTTATTACAGGCAAGGAGAAGACTGAGGAAGCTAATCGAAATAATGGTTTTAATCGTTTTCATATATTTACTGTCCTTTGATTACATTATAATTCGCTTTGGCCAAATTCAATTGGGTTTGGTGCAATTCCCGATTGACTTTGGCTTCATAAAGATTGTTGAGTTCCGTAATATATTCCGACGAGCGAATGGTTCCGTTTTGAAGTTGGGAAGTTGCTGACTGTAATACTTGTTCTCGTAAGTCGATGATTCCCTCGTCTTTTTCAAGCAGCTCTTCTAATTTTTCGATGTCACTTTGCGCTTCTTTTCGTCGAATGTTGTTATTCAGTTCAAAAGTTTCTTTTTCAGTAGCGATTATTTGTTTAGAAACTTCTACTTTTTTCTTCTCCTGTTTGGTTTTTCCCCAGTCGAAAATATTCCAACTGAGTTTAATACCCACCATATAAAAATCTTGAAAGGAATTATCCAGCATGTTTAATCCCGGATTCCCATAGCCGGCTTGACCAAACCCTGAAATTCGCGGATAAAGGTTTTTTGACAGCACATCTTTAGAAGTTTCTAACTGCTCTTCCTGTAAATCAAAAAGTGCTATTTCAGGTCGTTCTCCATTTTGTTCCAATAATATATCCACCGGTGGTTGGGCGAGTTGGATGTCAGGATCGAGTTTTTGCGCAATCAAAGCTCCTAAGCTTTCCAAAGCCTTTTTTCGATTGTGATTGGTCTCAGAAAGCTGTTGTTCCAATTTCAAAATTTCCGCCTGCAAAGTTTGGGCAGCTGAAGGAAGAATAGCGCCGTATTTTACTCCGGTAGTAACTTCCTTCAAATTAACTTCCAATTCTTCCATTTTAGAATCTTGAAGTTTTTTTTGTTCTTGATAAAGTAAAACACTGAAAAAATGCTGGTTGATTTTTAAGCGTAAAGCATACAAATCAACATTGACTTGCTGTTGTTGGGTTTGTAACTCAGCCTCTTTTAGTTTGGTGCTGGCTGCAATCCTTCCGCCTTGATAAATAAGTTGATTCACATCTAAAGTGGCGCGATATTGATCTTTGTTTGGGGGTTCAACACCGGTATTCGGTAAATCCAACGGAAATCGAATCACTTCAGATTGATAAGTAGCTTGTGCGTTGAGGTCTATTTTTGGTAATTTAGCCTTATTGATATTTCCAATTTCAATATTGGATTTCTCCTCCAGGAGCTCGGTTTGTTGCGATAAAGGATAATTTTCTTCCGCTAAGTCATAAAAATCGGCTAAGGTCATTTCCTCTTGGGAAAAAGCAATTAATGGCGCAAAGAAAATAAGGAGGGATAAAACGTTTTTCATAATTTTAAATGCTTAAGACTTACCGGATTTTACGGCTGTTGATTATTGCTGATGGAATCAATGATAAAAGCAGAAACCGATTTCTTTCGTTCTTCCATTAAAACTTTAAACTCCTTTTGATCGATTTGTAAAAATCCTTTTATCAAGGGGGTAGCCACAAAAGGGAAAATATTCAATGAAATAATATTGATGAAAAGCTGTCTCCCGTCAGTGGGTTTTAAAATCCCTTGTTCTACCTCTTTAGCAACCTGTTTTTCAAACTTTTCCAAATTCGGAAAAGCGGGGTTTTGTTGAATCTTCTCTATAAATTTTGGATTCCGATTCAGTTCCTGAATAATGAAATTCGGCAAATAAGGATGTTTCGAAATAAACGAAATATAGTTATCCGTGAAATTTTTCACTTTCTCCTCAATGCTGGAATCGTCATTTAAAACCCTGTTTAATTGCGGAGCCAATAGAGAAAACAGGCTGCTGAATACCGCTTCAAACAACAATTTTTTACTGCGGTAATAATAATGCAACATCGATTTATTGATGCCGGCTGTGTCGGCGATTTCCTGCATCCGCGCCCCGTCCATTCCCTTTTTCTGAAAGATGTTCTTGGCGGCAACGAGGATTTTTTCTTCCGTGTCTTGAACTGTTTCTTTTGACATTACCTTCAACTTTATGGTTTAACTATTTAGTTTAACCGTTTGGTTGACAAAGGTACAATTTTTATTTGGATGAAAAAAATAGGACGTTTATTGTATGGATTGTTTTCTGATCTGATTTATTTTTGGAAGATGTTGACTGCATTTTACGAGCAGAAATCTTTCCTCTTAATATTCAAAAGAGAAAGAGTTTTTATTTCTGGTTATCAGTATCTTAACATCAAACAAGAAGCTCCCCATCTTAAAAAGGAGGTCAAAAATAGCAAACGCGGTTTTAGCTGTTTTTGGGGTGGTTGTAACTTTTAAATTGATTTCCCACCGAAGCTTAGCAACTTGTTTTTTGATATTGGGCTCTTTTCGGGTTTAATCTGGTTTGGAAAAAATAATTTCCTCTGAAATAACAAGTTTAAATGAACCAGAAATGTAACTCCCTTTTTTCTGGCGGTGCATTACTCGCTGTGCTACGTGAGATCGCTACACTAAGTAGAGCGGAGTCCAAATGAGGGTTAAATAAAACTGCGAAAAGCTATTTTTGTTATCATAAAGATTGAACTCTGGGGAAACAGATTTTAAAACAAATTCCAATTTTCAACTTATAATTCATCATTAAAGCAAATGATTTTCCTCTGAAATAATAGGTTTAAATAAAGAAGAAATCAAGCTCCCTCCCCTTCCGGGGAGGGTTGGGGTGGGGACCGCGAAAAGCTATTCTAATAGCAAAGTCGAAGGTTTTTCCTCCAGACAGAAAATAAACACAAGCTAATCCACAAACATTTATTTTATCACTTTCTTATCTTCAATGGTGATTTTTGAACCTTCAGCAAGCATGACAGAATGTGGTTTTATATCGTTTAAAAATTGAAAGTCTTTCCCGTAAACCGCACCAAAATCAACATCTACCTCAGCATCTTTTATGTTATAATGACGCCATCTGGGATGCGTCACTTCGTATTCGTGAGTGACGTTTTTGTCAACTCGAGCATAACCCCAATAATGTTCAGTGATAAATTCTGTTATGCTGTTGCGTGGAATTTCCGAAGATTTCAAGTCCGCCGTAATTTTCAAAGAGTGCCACCGGTTATTCATTTTCCAGTGATAGGCAACTTTCCTAATTTTATCGTCTTTCTTCCATTGATGGCGCATGGGAGCGGTTTCGTAATTCTCTTTATAAAGGCGGTTGGCGACAAAAGTTATCGCGGGTTTGGGAACGAGCTCTTTAATAAAAACAACTCCTCGTTTCCAAGTTCCATTTTCAAATCTCCTGACATAAAACCTTAAATTTACTTCTTCAAAATTAATGTGAAACGGAATCTTTATGCCTAATAGTTTCGTGTTTTTAAACATAAACCCAATTAAACTGACAAAGTATTTGCCTTCCCATAAATCGAGTTCTGTGCCAAACGGGATATATGTTGAAAGGACATCGGGGTCAATCACATAATTGGCAATGGCTAATTTTCTCCATTCTGCGGTTAAGAAACTCATTTATTTGATCAGGTTTAGATTAGCGCGATAAACACCGATATTAAGCAATAAATTAAAATGTTCAAAATATATTATTTCCTTTTTGCAAAAATTGCGTTTATTACTTGATCATAGGCTTCAAAAAATGATAAAGTGCTGTATTGGGGTGAGTTTATTATTTGAATGCGCTAATTTCCCCTGTATGAATAACTGTTTTTAATTTAGTTTCCCAAACCTAATTCAAAATCCACCAAAGTCTGCTTTAAACGCTAGCAAAAGAAAACGGATTTTTTGTAAATGATTTATTCAAAATCCACCAAAGTCTGCTTTAAACTCCGCTCGATCATTTCCAGAGCACGGTCAATAGTAACTCGTTTTGTTCTAAACGAAAGGATAGCGATACGGATAACAAATTCTCCTTTTAGTATGGTGGAACTCAAAAAAACACTGCCATCCTGATGAATATTTTGCATCAACTTTTTATTGAAATCATTTTGATGTTTTTCAGTCGGATACCAAAAGTAACTGACCGATAAATCGGGTTTTGGCCCCACTTTACATCCCATTGCGATTAATTTTTTTCTGAAATAAGTGGTCAGTAATAACTTCTCTTCCAAAGCAGCAACAAAAGGTTTTATACCGTGTAATTGCAAAGGCAGCCACATCCGCAAACCTCTAAAGTGTTTGGTTAATTCCGGAGAGACGTTTGCGGGTTCATTTGCCAGATCTGCTGTGACAGCATCCTGCAAATAGTTTCCGGTGGAGCGATGAGAATGTAAAACCGCTTCTCCATCTTTGATCAGAACGGCGCCTAATCCATAAGGTAAAAACATTCCTTTATGTGGATCGACAACTAAAGAATCTGCTTTTTCAATTCCTTTAAAAGATTCTTTTTTGGAGGTTAATACAAAGAACCCACCATAAGCTGCGTCGATGTGATACCACAAGTTGTGGTGTTTAGCAATTGTTGCAATTTTTTCCAAAGGATCAATCGCTCCCACATCAGTTGTTCCCGCAGAAGCTATAATTAAAAAAGGATGCAGTCCTAAGGAAAAATCTACCTCAATTTGTTTGTTGAGTGTACCGGTATCAATTTTATAATCCTCATCTAATTCGAGGTGTCGAATAATTACATCTTCCAAACCGATAATCCGCAAAGCTTTTTTGAGGCAGTGGTGTGCTTGTTCGCTGAGATATACTACAGATTTGGTAATGTGTTCATTTTTTATTTTGTGTTTATCCCGTGCAGCAGTCAATGCAATAAGATTAGCAATCGACCCCCCGGAAGCTAAATTCCCCACCGCTGTTTCCGGAAAAGAAAACACTTTTTTCAGCCAGGTAATCACTTCATTTTCGATGGCGACAGCTCCCGGAGAAGCATAAGAAACCCCGGCGTATTCATTGGAAACTGCGGCTAAAAAATCACCCAAAGCCGCAGCATAAATTCCTCCTCCGGGAATGTATCCCACATGTCCGCCCGAAGCGGCGCGTAAGCCAAGCTCATTGACTTCCTCTTTGAAAATACTGAGAATATCGTCTAAGGTTTTTGTTGAATTATCCCGAATTTTTAGCTTATCAAAATTTGGGGTTTTGGTGTTAAAAGACTCCGCTTCAGGTAGAGCTTCGATAAAATCATCAGTGAATTGTTTTACCTTTTCTATTAGTATTCCGCGTTGGGCAATGGGAATTTCCAAAGTTTGAGATTCATTTTCGAAGGCTTTTATCTTTTTGATTAAATCTTTCATGGTGACAGGTTTAAAAACTCATATTAATCGATGAAAATGATGAGATGGCATTTTCAAAATGAGGAGTAATCTTGCTTTTTCGTAATCAAACTTGGCAAACAAAAATAGAAATTTCTAAGGATAAATTATTCTAATTTGCTTTTTAAAAGGTGATTTCGGAAAGTTTAACTACAAAGTTTGTGGAGTTTTGTACAGAGTTAGAAAAAATAATTTCTGAATATTGTCGGTGTTTAAAAGATCCGAAAAAAATAAATGGCATCTAAAGAGTTTAAACAATTAATGGTTCTGCTATTATTAAAATGGTAAATAGGTTTCGGTTTAAAAATAGCTCAAATCCTCTTCATATCGAATTCGTATGGAAAATTTACTTCTTCCGACGGATGGCGGGTTTTAGTAAAGTTTGGTGAGTTGTTTTAGGGACTAAAGTAGAAATAAATCTGAAGGAATATAAGGACTTCAATGAAGCTGAACAACAGTAACCCATATAAGTGAAGCGCAGTTTGACAACCACATATTGATTATAATTTAAAAATAAAAGCATCTGCCGATTTTGTTATAGAGCCAGATTCGGGTTGATTTTTCATTATTTTACATAATTTTAATCTGGCTTCAAATTAATTTTAATCGTGCCAAGTTAACGTCCATTATTAAACCGCCAGAGTGTAGCTGTTGTTTTTTGCTGTATGAGATTTTATGTTGAGTTGCTGTTGCCCCATACCAATCTATACTAGATCCTCCTCTATCATTTGCTACACAATCTAAATTTCCAATGATATTCCAATCCAATTCTCCTCCGGTACTAAAAGGATCAATTGTGTACATATCAACACCGTTGAGTGGTTGAACAGATGAGTAAACAACATCTCCATTCAGAGAGCCAATTAACCACCAGTGGGTGTATTTAGTGGTATCTACAACATGTGAGAATCTAAATATAGTATCAGATAGATCAATATTACCTAAAGTGTACGATTCTCGAGGAGGATTCCCCATTATCACTTAGAAAGAGAATTGTATTTTCTAATTTCCCTTCATTAGGAGTATTAATTTCAACAAGAGTAGCACGACATGAAGTTAAAATCAAAATTAAAAAATAATTATCACCCCGAATTTGTAGTTTTTGATGTTTTTCATAATAGAAGAGGCTTTTGTTTCTGTTAAATTTGAAAAAATATTGCTATATAGGTGCTGTTATAGTTGGTTTTATGGTCAGTTTTTGTTTTTTAATTGATATTAACTCTTTAGCTTTCCAAAATCATTAAATTTATCCTTGTGCTTTGGAGCAGTTTCTAAGTGTACTTGTATTTTGAATAAGTTTTCGAGCTGCTGAATTCCGTATTTAAACTTTTCCAAAGTCCGTGCATTGCACATTAGAACTTTGAAAAAAAATGGAAAAACCTTAAAGAACAGTCATCATCAAGACTTAACCATTCACCTGGTACATTCCTCAAAAAATCTTCATATCTCCATCCTTTATCCACTCTCGTTTTTTCATGAAAATATAAATGAGATAGGAGAGCAGCGCGGGTAAAACAAAATGCAAAAGAAGCATGCTCGAGAAAATATGTCCGGTAGAGACTTCCGTTTTTAAAGCATTATAAGTTCCGATTTGTCCGACGAATGCACAAGTTCCCATGCCGGACTCTAAGGCAGTGTTTTTCATTTGAAAGAAAATCAGCGCGATAGGTCCAATAATCGCGGCAGAGATTGTTGGGGGAATCCAAATCTTCCAGTTTTTATAAATGTTGGGCATTTGCAACATACTGGTGCCTAAACCTTGAGCTAAAAATCCTTTCATGCCGTTGTCTTTATAGCTGATGGTTGCAAATCCTATCATTTGTGCACAACATCCAATCGTCGCTGCACCAGCGGCTAAACCTTCCAACTCTAACATCAAACAAAGTGCTGCGGAGGAAATTGGCAAGGTGAGCGTCATCCCGACAATTGTGGCGATTACAATTCCCATAATCAAAGGATTAGCAGCAGTAGATAATACGATTATACTTCCAATACCTTCCATCATCGTTTGAATTCCCGGGCCGAGTAAGATGGAAAATCCTACTCCGGCGAGTATGGTGATAATTGGAGTAATCACAATATCTAGACGCGTTTCTCCGGAGATTAGTTTTCCGATTTCTGCCGCTAAGATGGCGGCTAAAAACACAGCTAAAGGTCCACCCATATCATAAGCCGCCAAACCGACTACGGCAGAGGAATACATTACTAATCTCGGAGCATTCAAGCTGAAGGCTATCGCCAAAGCGATGGCCGGGCCGGTGGCTTGTTGCGCAAAAGGCCAAATAATTTCAGAAAAGAAAGGAATATGCAGTTCATCTCCAAGCGTCTTAAAAATTGTTCCGACCAAAAGCGTAGCAAATAATCCATAAGCCATCGCACTCATCGCATCGACGAAATATTTCCTTGCCGAAATCTCAACTCCCTTGCGCTGAAGAAATGCTTGCATAAAGAATAGTTTCTGCGAAGATAGTGCTATCAAAACTTTTTCAAAATTTTTGAGTTGAGCCTTTTCCAAAGTTTTCAAATTCCCCCTTCTACTTTGGAAAAGTTGAAATTAGAGAGGAGCTTCTTGATTGATTAGAGTTTTCCGAAGTTTCAATTCCCCCACTTTTACTTTTGAAAAGTTTTCTCAATGTGCCTTTAAACTCCTAAAAAGTTGAAGATCTTTGCAAAATTAAATTTTGAATAAGATGGAAAAAACTTGGCGTGAAGATTGGTCGAATTATTCGCGACCGGAAAACAAATCTTTTGAATCGGCAGTTAATGACGAGCTCCTAATCCTCTGGGAAAAAGGAAAGAAAATATTGAACACCAAAAATACGAATTATTCCTATGGCGGTTTAGAAGATGTGCTCAACCAAGGGTTGTATTTTGTTCCGATAGGTGAAGTTAAATCGGTTTTGGTTTTGGGCATGGGCGCGGGTTGTGTGGTCGAATCACTGAGGAATAAATATAATTATCAAGGTCCGATTACCGGAGTAGAATTGGATCCGGTAGTTATCCAAATCGCCAATGACGAATTCGACTTGCAAAAAGATCAACTGGTAGAAGTTATTCAAGCTGATGCTGCGGAATATATTGCCCATTCTACACGTAAATTTGATTTGGTAATTGTCGATTTATTTATCGACTTAAAGGTGCCGGAGCAATTTTACGGGAAAGGTTTTTGGCAAAATGTGGAATCCCGCGTAAATGACAATAAATTCGTGCTATTTAATGCGGGAATTAATTTGGATCACGCAGAGATAAAAAAAATTCTAAGTAACGTTCCAACAAGTTTTGAGCATCAAATTAGAGCAAAATTATCGTTTACTAATACGGTGATTAATTTTCGGAAAAATCGAAGTGACTTCTTTGATCTATTTTAGGTCAATCATTTTCTTGAAAAGTAATTTTTCGAATATGCTTTCAAATCCTATCTTTGTAAAAACAAGTTTTGTTGTGAAAGAAATGGGAAAGGATTTATTCAGAAAATGGTTGAGTTATTTCAAACCTCAAAATAAATTTTTTGATTCTGAAATAAATAGCCGCTTAGAAGTCCGCTGGATAAAAGGTAGGAAAATTTTAAATACAAAAATCGCCAATTATTCTTACGGTGGATTACAAGAAGTCTTGGAACGTGGACTAAACCGAATTCCATTAGAAAATGTTAATTCCGTATTGGTTTTAGGAATGGGCGGAGGATGTGTGGTCGATTCTCTAAGGAATAAATTTGATTATCGAGGGCCGATTACGGGGGTAGAAAAAGATCCGGTGGTCATTCAAATTGCTAAGAACGAATTTGGCATTCACAAAGATCGACAAGTAGAATTGATTGAGGCGGAAGCTAAAAAGTATATTATTCACTCCGATCGTAAGTTTGATTTGGTTATCATTGATTTATTTATCGATGTCAAAGTGCCATCTCGATTTTACAGTAAAAAATTCTGGAAATATATTGAGAATTCTGTTAACAAAAATGGTTTCGTCTTGTTCAACGCAGGAGTCGATTTGTGTGAAGAAAAATTAGACGAGTTTTTAGAAAGAGTCCCATCAAGTTTTGTTTATCAAATAAAATCTGAAGTTTTGGGAACAAACACGGTGATTATATTTCAAAAGTTTTATTGAGATATGTTTTTCAATATGTTGTTTTACAAAGTAGTTTTATATCTCAATCCCTAAAATAAAATCGGATTTAAGCATTAGTTTTGTGAAATGTTTTAGTAACTTATATTGATTGTAAGAAACAAAAAACCCAGGAGAATTATATTATGAGAATTGCTTCAAAATTGAAACGGATTTCTCTTGCTTTCCGCGGCGGATTACGCCTAAATAATAAGAATGGATTAACCGGAAAAAAACTCGATCACGTCTTGACCAGCAGTATGTATGCTATGCAAGACTGGGCATATCTCAATTCTTATGAAACCGGACTTGATGACCAACAACTCGAAGCTTTAGTAGATCATTATTGGAATATAAAGGACAGGCATGCCGGATTGGAAATTATCAATCACTTGATGAAACGCAACCGGAGTGAGAATTTGGACGCTTTATATGTCGCTTATGAAATTGAGGATTATCCGCAATACTTAAAGTTTAAACTCTACGAAGATGAAGAGGATATCATCAAAGAATATGTCAAGTATTTTGATCGGTTAAAAATCATCGTACCCCAACTAATAGAAAAAGAGGTTTTTAAAGAATATGCTGAGGTGAAAAAAGTGCAAGACTCCGGATGGAATTTAGCGCAGGCAAGTTTTTTGATAAGAAGTTGTTACGATTTAGGGTATTTACAACAGCAAGAAGTGGAAGCGCTTTTAGAACGGGTTTATCAAGAGCTAAAAACACATTGTTCCACTTGGCAAGAATACACCGCATCATTCATTCTGGGAAGAGAGATTGATGGGTGGGAGCACACCAATCGAATAATTTGGAAAGCGGAAAAATTATTAACGGATAAACGCAGTCCGTTGAGCGACAAAACCCATATTTAATTCAAAGAGTAAGCTCACAAATAAACTTATATTATTTTAATTTTTTACGATTTGCTTCACCCCGACTTGTCCATTTTCTAACTTAAACCTAACCAAGTAATTCCCCGTTGGAAATTCGCTTAAGTCAACTCGATTAGTGAAGGAGAATTTTCGAATGATTTTCCCTTCAAAAGAAATGATTTGAATTTTCGTAATCGGCGTTTCAGTTTGAATATGTAAGACATCGGAAGTTGGATTGGGAAATACCATCAAATTATCTTCCTTTTCAAATTTATTCACAGAAAGCAATTCATTATAAGCCCAGCCGAAATCCGGAATGCCATATCCTAATTGATCTGTGGGATTTTCGAATAAACTGGCTGATTTTCTCACTTTTTGCTTGAGATCTTCAGGATGTACTTCCGGGAAAGCTTGAAGCAAACACGCCATTGCACCGGTTATTATCGGAGAGGCGAAGGATGTTCCGTTGGCGGTATAAACACCGGAGCTATCCAAAAATGCCGCATCGGCTCCTAAAGCAGAAACGTCGGGTTTAATGTGACCATCAGCAGTTGGTCCAAAAGAAGTAAACCAAGCGGGGAAACCATCTGTATCTACTGCTCCAACAGTGAAAACTCCTTTTGCATCTGCTGGAGCGGTGATGTAATGCCAAGGCTTACTGCCTTCATTTCCCGCGGCGGTTACTGCAATCATTCCTTTTTCCGCAGCAATTTGTCCAGCTCGGGAAATATAAGTTGTCTCCCCGTCCATATCATCATAAGTGTAATCATAACGCGGATCGTCAAATTCAGAATACCCCAGAGAGGTATTGATGATATCCACCCCTAAACTGTCGGCTTGTTCAGCAGCCAAAATCCAGTTAACTTCTTCATCCGGAAGTTCGTGCTGGTTGTTTTCGGTGATAAACAAGTAGTAATCAGCATCTATCGCCGTGCCCATATATTCTTCTTCTAAATAACCAGCAATGGTTGAAAGCACTTTAGTACCGTGATCTCCACCTGAAAAAAGTTCGTCACTGTTAGCGACAAAATTATATCCTCCTTTCAGTTGATTGTTATCGCGAAGATAAGCAAACCCTGCTGCGGTATCCACATCCACAAAACCATTATCCATCACCGCTATGGTGATTCCTGTTCCGGTAAACCCTTCGTCAAATAAGCCTTGCAAATTAATTTGATTGATTTGATCAGTCGCCAAACCATAATCGATTTCAGCAATGTTGAAAGTAGTCTTTTTTAGCTGATTTTCAATCTGAAATTTTTCTATCGATCTTTTACTGGTCAGTGGAGTAGGATTGTTGACAAAAGAAAATATTTCTCCTACGAAATCTAAGTTTTCAACAGCTTGAATTTCCGATTCTGTACACCAAGCAAAAATGCCATTAAACCATTTAGAAATTCCAATCGGTTCGACACCTAAATTTTTAATTTCAGCGATATAATCGGAATGAACCGGGACATCTAAAGCATCTAAATCAATGTTGTATTTATCCCTTCGATCCAATGCTTTTTCTGAAAGCATTGCTGTCGGATTTTCATAATAATAGGTTGAATCGGGTTTATCGGTAAACTGGATCAGCGTTAAATCTTGAGCAAATCCAAATAATGTTCCAAGCAATAAAACTGCTGTAAAAATAAATCTCATCGATCGATGTTTTAATAATCACTTTAAGAAACCTTCAAAAATAGGAAAAGCAGTTCAAGAAATTTATTTTAGTCTCAATTATTTAAAAATAGCGCCACTAACTTCGATATTTACTGCGATTTTGGAATTAAAATAATGACCAATGAAAAAATATTTTTGATTTTTTCGATATAAATTGATTATTTTTTTAAAAACATATTCTATATTTGCCATTCAACATATCATATTGAAAGTATTTCAGTACATATTGCTCAGTTGTTTATTGTTGGTTTACGTCAGCCAGCCAGCGATGTCTATGGCATTAAATCATTCCCATGAAATGGAATGTTGTACTGAAGCTGAGAGAAATGGTAAGCAAGATATGTCGTGTTGTGATGAACACACTTCGGATAAAGATAATTGTGATAGTGGTCTTTGCGGATGTCCAGTGGTAACCTCAATTTCTGCATTTACTGCAAATTCCAACAAGGAAACAAAGTTTGCAGATCTTTATTTCGAGCATATTTTCCCTTTTCCTTGGTCTAATATTCAGACCCCTTTTTTCCAAATCTGGTCTCCCCCTGATTTAGCATAATACATACGCAACCACCTCATTTACTTGCAGGTGATTCTTCGTATTCCCATATACGAACTTTTTTGTTGTGTTTAATATTCTGAGTTAATCTCAATCATTAAATCATGTATTACTGCTAAATCAACAATACACATGCTAAATAAAGGCATAAAATTTCTTATAGAAAACAAGCTGGTCGCCGTCTTGTTGCTCGTACTCTTTATAGGTATGGGAGTTGTAAACGCACCATTTAATTGGGATACGGGTTTTCTACCCAGTAACCCCGTCGCTGTGGACGCCATTCCCGATATCGGCGAAAATCAACAAATCGTTTATACCGAATGGGAAGGGCGTTCTCCACAAAATATCGAAGACCAAATAACTTATCCGCTGACCACAGCATTATTAGGTATTTCCGGAGTGAAGACCATTCGAAGTTCTTCGATGTTCGGTTTCTCCAGTATTTACATCATTTTTGAAGAAGATGTGGAATTCTATTGGAGTCGTAGCCGAATTTTAGAGAAACTCAATTCCTTGCCCGCGGGTTTACTTCCGGAAGATGTGAATCCTTCTTTAGGGCCGGATGCTACAGGGTTAGGACAAGTTTACTGGTACACGCTGGAAGGACGCGATAAAGATGGCAACACAACCGGAGGTTGGGATCTGCACGAACTGCGAAGCATTCAGGATTACTATGTGAAATATGCACTTGCATCGGCAAGTGGCGTTGCGGAGGTAGCATCGATCGGAGGTTTTGTACAGGAATATCAAATTGACGTAAACCCCGAGTTGATGCGGCAATACAATATCAGCCTTTCGGAAATCGTCAAAGCTGTTAAGGAGACCAATAGGGATATCGGTGCCCAAACCACGGAGATCAATCAAGTGGAATACTTGGTTCGAGGACTGGGATATATAGAATCTGTTGCCGATATAGAAGACGCTGTGGTTACTTCGGAAGAATATACTTCTATTCGGATTAAGGATATAGCGAATGTGAATCTTGGCCCCGCCCCCCGGAGAGGGATTTTGGACAAAGAAGGTGCTGAGGTGGTAGGGGGCGTAATTACAGCACGATACGGAGCGAATCCGATGGAAGTTATCAATAACAGCAAAGAGAAAATAGAACAAATTAAAGCGGGCCTGCCGTCCAAAGAACTTGCAGATGGCACCAAATCGCAACTTACGATAGTTCCATTTTACGATCGTTCAGAACTTATTCAAGAAACTTTGAATACTTTGAACGAAGCGTTAAGCTTGGAAATACTCATTACGATACTCGTCATTATCGTGATGGTTTTCAATCTAAGAGCATCAGTACTCATATCAGGACTTTTACCTGTTGCTGTACTCATGGTTTTTATTTCGATGAAGTATTTTAATGTCGATGCCAATATTGTGGCTTTATCGGGAATTGCGATTGCAATCGGAACCATGGTGGATATCGGGATTATTCTCACTGAAAATATTATCAGGCATTTGGATCAGGAAAAGAGACGTTATGATGAAACCGGTGAAAAAAGACCTATTAATATCGTGGTCTATGAGGCAAGTGCCGAAGTTTCCGGGGCTATTCTTACCGCGGTATTGACCACAGTAATCAGTTTTATTCCGGTATTTACAATGGTTGGAGCAGAGGGGAAACTATTCCGGCCTTTAGCGTTTACAAAGACAGCGGCAATTATAGCATCTCTTTTAGTCGCGCTCTTTTTTATCCCTCCTTTCGCTGCTTATTTGTTTAGAAGAAGAAATATCAGAAAAGCAATTGGAAATGTAATCAACGGAATATTAATTGTTCTCGGGGTTGCAGCAATCGTTTATGGGTATTGGTTGGGGCTGATTTTAATAGGATTTGGTGTCACCGCACTATTAAAAGATGAGAAATTTGCTTCTAAAATATCCGATAAGGTAATCCTTTCCGAAAAATGGGCTAATTCCATCAACATATTTGTTTCTGCTTTGGCTGTCGTCTTCTTATTGGCAGAGTTCTGGCGACCACTCGGGTTGGAGAAAAGTATATTTTGGAATCTGCTATTTGTCGGCTTTATCTCTTTTGGACTGTTGGCAATCTTCTGGTTATTTCAAAAGTATTATACACAGATTCTCGGATGGGCACTGCGGAATAAAATATTATTCCTGTCTATACCCGCACTCATTGTCACTCTTGGAGTCTTGATTTGGCAAAATACAGGCAAGGAATTTATGCCTTCTTTAAATGAAGGTTCTTTTCTCTTGATGCCTACATCAATGCCACACTCAGGAGTAGATGAAAACAAACGTATCCTTCAACAAATGGACATGGCCGTAGCCGGTATTCCCGAGATTAAAATGGTTGTTGGAAAAGCAGGTCGTACCGAGTCGGCACTTGATCCGGCCCCGTTGTCGATGTTTGAGAATATCATTCAATATAAGTCGGAATACGCGCACAATGAGGATGGAAACCGACAAAGGTTTAAGGTGAATAAAGATGGGTTTTTTGTGCTGAAAGATGGCAGCTTGGTGAATAATCCCAATAGGGAAACAACGAATAGAGACCAATATGAGGAGTCGGAATTTGCTGATCCTTTTTTTGTGGAAGATCAAGATCTTGTTCCCGATAATGATGGCGAATTTTATAGAAATTGGCGACCGGAAATAAAATCGCCCGACGATATCTGGAATGAAATAGTCCGGGTAACCAGACTGCCCGGATTGACCTCCGCTCCAAAATTACAGCCTATTGAAACTCGTCTTGTTATGTTGCAAACAGGAATGCGTGCACCGATGGGAGTTAAAGTGAAAGGGCAAGACCTTCGTGAAATCGAAGATTTTGGAATAGAACTCGAAGAAATTATAAAACATGCCGAAGGCGTAAAAGTGGAAGCAGTATTTGCAGATCGAATTGTCGGAAAACCTTATCTGTTATTGGATATTGAAAGAGATCGACTTGCACGAT